>USLQ01000026.1 GCA_900555545.1 uncultured Oscillospiraceae bacterium
CGTGACCTTGCTAATTTCAATCATCTTGCTCTCCTCCTTTTGGGATGGTTTGTATGAACCCTTTTATGCGCCATGGGCCTTTTGCAATTCCTATCATACCGCCCAACGGACGAAAGCGCAATCTTTTCCGCCTAAACGTAAATAAATTGTAAGAATTAAGGCCGTTTTGTAATAGTTTTGTAAGAAAATAAAAAATCCCCGCTCCGCCTGTCAAAACGGAGCAGGGGGAATACCGGCTTTTTCTACCGCACGGCATCGCGGACATCCTGCGCAGCATCGCTCGCCGCCCTGGAAATATCGGTCATGGCATCACGGCCTGCATCCGCCGCAGCCGTTACGCCGTCACGGATCGCGTCTCCGGCGTCGGTGACCATATCGCCGATGTCACTGCCCATATCCGACATACCCTCCTGGATATCGGATCCGACACTGCTGCGGTCTGTCGTGTTGCGGTCATCGGTGACTTTCCCGTCCTCGGTGTTCCCGCAGCCTGAGAAAATCAGCAGACACATCGCGGAAAGTACGGCTAAGCTGAGCAGCTTTTTGCGGAATGTTTTCATCTGAAGGATCCCCCTTTTAAAAATGATTCGTATGACGTACCGTGTTAGACGGTGCAAGGATAGTATTGCCCATTTTTCGCCGAATCATCAGGGATCCTTTGCGGGAAAAGTGTTTGGCTTGCCCTGAGTGTTTTACCAGTGATTATCTGAGAATTCGCAGAATGCTGTCATATCGTGAATTTCCAGCTGCGTCCCGTCATCCAGTCCGACGGTTCCGTTCCATTTGCCGAACACCTGGTGGCACCGGTTCCCCAGCCCCAGGAAACGCAGATTTGTGAAATTGTCATATTCCGGTGTCATCGTCATCTCAAAACGGCCGTCGTTGGAGGTGAACACCCATGGCTTCATGTAGTCCACTGGATCCTTTTTTAAATAGACCTGGTCGATTTTATGCGCGATCCCATCCAGGAAAAGCGTGTTTTCGCTGGCGGCGCTCATATCGCCAAAGCCCCATCCGATTTCAAACCCGAAAATACGTCCATCAGGGAGCCAACAGCTGCCGTTACCCCAGTACCAGCTCTGAATAAACGGCCACACGCCGCGGCCCCAGTCGAGCAGGCCAAACGACGTCTCCGGATGGAACTCGATTACCCGGCTGCCGATGCGTACCCGGCCTGTCACAGGCATACAGTTTATTTTTTGATTCAGATAAAAATGGCCCTGCTGCGCAAAGGGGACCGCCATAACCAACGACTGCAGGCCGGGCATCACGTCGTAGATGATATCGGCCTTAAAATCCCCGCCCTTGCGGTTATGGCCGCGAAGGGTCAGGATGCGCCTTTTTTCTGTCACGTCAAAGCACATGTAAAAGCCTTTTTTGTCGATGGTGATTTTGTGTGGCACCTCCGTATTGGCCGGCAGGTGGTACTTGTCAAAGGGGAATAAGGCCAGGTCGTTGCACTCAAACCGTCCCCCGGTCTGCCGGTCGAAGAGCGTGACGCCGCTCATCCCCCCGTAGGACAGAGAACCGATGGTCATCTGCATGGTATAGCGCTCGTTCGTAATCTGATAAAAGTCCCACTCCTTAATGCGGAGAGGATTGGCCCTGATCTCGCTGCGCGCATAGTCGTACAGGTTATGTACACAGTAGCCCGGCTCGGCTACGTTCCCCTGGGCGTTCAACAGCCGGGTGCGCTGGGTGATCTGATGCTGCATAAACAGTCCTCCGTTTCTATAGTGTAAGTTTTCATTTCATCATTGATGAAGCATGCCCCCGATGCAAGGGGGCATGACGGTTTATCAAAGGGTAAAATCAAATGGATCAGTACTGGAAATCAGAGATTTGCAGTGTGTTTTGCAGGGTGGCGTTGCCGTCGATATCAAAGTGGATGATGCCCATATCGATTGCGCCCTTAGCCGTAATCAAGCAGTACATCCGCTGGTACAGGGAGACGATCTCCAGTGTTTCCGGATTTACAACCAGCGTTGCGGTGCAGTCGTGGTAGAGGATGGAGTAATACTCCGTCTTGACCACACTGAGCTTCTCCAGTTCCGCGTCGATCACCTTCCGTGAGAGGGGGGAGAACATCTGCCCGTGGTAGGATTCGAGGGGTTCCGGGTCGGTCTCCTCGTTGAGGGTGATAACAATCTCGTAGTTACCGTCCCCAAGTTCTTTACAGCTGGCCGATTCGATGGCTTCCTCCGCGTTTTCCGGAGCGATCAGGCAGCCGGCGCTGCCCTCATAGACCGGGAAATATGTGGTGTCGGCGCCCTTTTCGTGGATCTCTGGATTTTTTGCGGCTTTTTCCGGTGTAGTCATGAATTTGGAGGCCAGGCTCAATACCGTGTCAACGGCCTTGCCGTCAAAGTTTTTTTCGGTGATCTCCTGATACTCCACCTTGTGATAGGCGGGCTTTCCGGATTTTGCCTTGTTCATAGCCTCAGTATACAGCGCAAGGATCTCCGCCTTGGTGGAGGGGATTGCCGGCTGTGTTTCCACCTCTGTGGTGGGCGCTTGTGTCTCCTGCTCTGTGACGGGAGCAACAGGATCTGTCTCCATTGCTGTGGCACTCTCGGCCACTGCGGGCACGGCCTCCTGACTTTCCGATTCTACCGCAGGCTCTCCCGTGCCGCCACATGCTGTGAGCGAGAACAGCAATATTGACGCCAATCCCAGGCAAATGCCCTTAAACCCAAACTTTTTCATTTTCCAAACCCCCATTTCTGAATGCTTTACCCTCAATTTATGGATAAAAAGCATAAAAAATATCAACTACTACTACATTTTACAGCTCGAATGTTGTGTAGTCAATAATTTTTTATGCTCTGAGCAAGAATTTGGGGAATATCCGATAAATTTTTGAGAATGGGTGGCAGTGCATTTTAATGGCGGACAAGCGAGGAACATATTGGAACCAAAACGCCAAGTTTTTGTAACATTTTTGTGTTATGATGCGAACATACCCACAAGTTATCGGGTGAAGACACCATTGTCGGAGTAGGTGAGAATCAAAATATTATCCTCCTGCCCGGTGGCCGTATCAATATAGATCAGCACATCCTCGCCGCTCGGGCCCTTACATTTGAATTCATAGCAGTACTGTTCCCCCAAACTGTCCGTTGGGATCATCACTGGCCGTGAGGACTCGATTTGCAGGGATTCGCTCACGTTTTTCGACGCAGCCTCACTGGTGAGGGCAGCCGGGCTGATGGTGCGCTCCGTATGGTTCATCAGATAGCCGCGGGCATCCACCCCGGTGATCTGGCCGTTGTCAAGCGCCACGGATACCTTGATCAGGTCGGGATAACAGATCACGCCATCTTGCGTATAGGCAAAGTTGATGGTGCAGATTCCATCGCTGATGGAATAGTAGGATTCCGTCATGTTGGTATAACCGATCTGGTCCAGATAGGCTTTAGCCTTTTGTACGGCCTCGGTATATCCGATCGTAACTTCATCCGCGTAGCGGGAGGAGAGCATATAGCTGAGGTAACCGCCGTATTTGGTGATGCTGATGGTCGTCTCCCCATGGGAGAAGCCGTAGGACGGCATGGTGCCTGCCTCGTCCTCGGTGTGGGTGAGTTCTTCGGCGGAGAGGCCGCTGATTTGTGCGGCAATTTGGGTTGCCTCGGAGAGGGAGATTTCCTCCTTGCCCGTGGTCATCTTTGGCTGTGCTTGCATGATGTGATCGGAGAAGGGGCCATCATAGATCAAGGTCGGCAGATCGGCCATGGATTGCTCAATGTCATCCATTGCATCCCCGATATAAGTCCCGCTGCCGGAGGAGGAGAGTGTGCTGACGGCTTGGCTGAAGTTGAGGGCCCCGCTGCTCAGAGAGGTGCGAATCTCTTCCATCTGGCTGGTGAGCTGGTCCGCATAGGCCGAGAGTTCCTGGAGCGTTTTGCGCTCCGCCGCAGTGATATCCTGGCCGCTTTCCATCTTGCGGGAGAGTGAGAGTGCAAATTCGCCCACTTGGGATAAAAACCGGTACAGGTGCTCCAGTTCCGTTTCCCCCATCGCAAGCTGAGATAGGCTGCTCTTGGCCCCGGCCGCCTCCTGACGCAGCTGCATGGCGAGTTTGGTCGCCATATCGGGCGTATTGGCGTAGAGCCCTTTTTGCAGGGAGGTCTGGATATTGGTGATATATTCCCCGAGTTCCCCGAGCGCGCGTTCGTTGGAGGATTCTACTTGGAGCGCCAGGTTCTGCGCGCGGACCGCATTGACGATGGAAGAGGCGCCGAGCGCCACAAAGCCAGCCAGGATAAAGCTGACAATGCGGACCGTACCACGGCGAGAGGTGTTATTCATGGAGATGACTCATCCTTTCCTTAATAAGTCGGGTTGCCAATAATGATTATGGCGTTATTTTTTGCTTGAAATTTTAAAATATACATCTTTACGGGCCGTTATTGCGTGCAAAAGCTAAATGATGTATAATAAACAAGAATATAACTTTTTATAGAAGGAGGCCGCACACGTGTTCGCATATCTGGATAACAGCGCCACAACGCGCGTCTGCAAACAGGCGGCGGATAAGATGTACGAGGTTCTCACCCGGCAGTATGGGAATCCGTCCTCGCTGCACACGCTGGGCTTTCAGGCCAATGAGATCCTGGAGGAGTCGCGCAGCACGCTGGCCCGGATGCTCGGATGCAGCGGCGAAGAGGTGTTCTTTACCTCCGGTGGGACAGAGAGCAACAACATGGCTGTTTTCGGCGTGATGGAACACGGTGGAAGGCGCGGCGGCGTGATTTCCACTCCGGTGGAGCATCCGAGTGTGGAGCAGCCGGTGCGCGTGCTCGGCGACAGTGGGTGCGACGTCTTTTTTGCGCCGGTGGACCGCGGCGGGCGGATCGATTCTGAAGTAGTGCTTGCCCATGTAAATGAACGTACGGAGCTGCTCTCCGTTATGCTGGTCAATAACGAACTGGGGACGGTGCAGCCGGTGGCGGCTCTGTTTGAGGCCGCCAAACGTAAAAACCCCCGCTTGGCCACGCACTGTGACTGCGTGCAGGCTTTTGGTAAAATGGAGGTGCGCCCAGCCCGCCTGCATGCGGACCTGGTCACGATCAGTTCTCACAAAATCCATGGCCCCAAGGGTGTGGGGGCGTTGTACATCCGGCGGGGGATCCGCCTGCATCCCCGCGTGTTCGGCGGCCATCAGGAGAAGCAGGTCCGCTGTGGTACGGAGAACCTGCCTGGTATCGCCGGATTTGCGGCGGCGGCGCGCGTGCTCCCGGATTGGAAAAAATCCTGGGTGGAGGTAGAAAGGCTGCGGGATCATCTGACGCAGGAGCTGTCCACTATGGAGGATGTCGTGATAAACTCCCCTGCGGACGCGATGCCGTATATTGTCAATGTCTCTTTTCTTGGGATTCCGTCGCAGCCGATGATGAACTTCCTGTCCGCCAGGGGGATCTGTGTGTCCAGCGGCTCGGCCTGTTCGAGCGGGCACCGCAGCCATGTGCTGTCCGCATGCGGCTTAGAACCCCGCAGGATCGACAGCGCGATCCGCATCAGCCTTTCACACGACACCACCGTGGAGGAGATTGATTATCTGCTCACCGGGGTGGAGGACGCATTAAAAACGATGAGGAGAAAAAGATGAAGGAAATCATATTGATTAAAAACGGGGAGCTGGCGCTCAAGGGCCTCAACCGCTCCACCTTTGAGGATATGCTGATGGGCAACATCCGCCGCAGGCTGAAGGAGCTCGGCGATTTTGAGATCCGCAAGTCCCAGTCCACCATCATGGTGGAGCCTGGCGAAGGCTTTGACTTGGATGAGGCGTGCAGCCGGATCGGCAAAATCTTTGGTATCGCGGGGTACTCCCGCGCAGCGGCCGCGCCCAAGGAGATGGAGCAGATGCTCGCCCTGGCGGCGGAATATCTGGCTCCGACACTCCGGTCTGTCCGGACGTTTAAGGTGGAGGCCAAGCGGTCCGATAAGCTGTTCCCGCTCAAGTCGCCGGAGATCTGCGCCCAGACGGGCGGCTATCTGCTGCGGCGTTTTAAAAACTTGAGTGTGGATGTGCGCAATCCCGATTTTACCGTAATGATCGAGGTGCGTGATCACTATATCTTTATCCACGGCCCGCAGGTGCGCGGGGCAGGTGGGATGCCGACTGGCAGGGGCGCGGCGCGGTGCTGATCTCCGGCGGGATTGACAGCCCGGTTGCCGCCTGGATGATGGCCAAGCGCGGCCTTGCGCTGACGGGGATCCACTTTGCCTCCCCCCCATACACCTCCCCCATGGCGGAGAAGAAAGTGCACGACCTGCTCTCCAAGGTGGCAGTGTATAGTGGGCGGGTCGCCCTGTTTACGGTGCCGTTTACCGAGATTCAGGAGACGATCCGTGACTGCTGCCCGGAGGAGTTTTTTACACTGGTAATGCGGCGGATGATGATGCGCATTGCCGGAACTGTCGCGCAGCAGGACAACTGCTCGGCCCTGATCACCGGGGAGAGCTTGGGGCAGGTGGCCAGCCAGACAGTCTACGCGCTCGGCTGCACGGATGCTGTGGCACAGATGCCTGTCCTTCGTCCTCTGATCGGAATGGATAAAGACGAGATTGTTCGGATCTCCCGCATGATTGATACATTTGAACTCTCCTCCCTGCCGTACGAGGACTGCTGTACCGTTTTCACGCCCCGCCATCCGCGTACGCGCCCGACGGTGGAGCAGCTGGAACGGGTGGAGGCCGCGGTTGAATGGGACGAGATGATTGCAAGAGCGGTGGCGGATACCAAATTTAAAATGATCTACTGATAAAACAGTGAAACGGGGCATTCTATTATTATGAATTGTGAACTTATCAGCGTGGGGACGGAGATCCTGCTGGGGGATATCGTGAATACGGATGCGCAGTTCCTCTCCCGGGAACTGGCGGCGCTTGGGATTGACGTGCTGTATACAGACGTAGTCGGCGACAACCGGGAACGGCTGACGGATACGCTCCGGCGCGCCCTCTCACGCAGCGATATCGTAATCCTGAGCGGTGGCCTGGGCCCCACCAAGGACGATTTGACAAAGGAAGTTTGCTGTGAGACGATGGGTGTCCCCCTGCGGGAGGATGCACGTGCGCTCGCGTGGATCGAAGAATATTTCAGGCGGCGCGGAACCCCGATGGCCGATATCAATCGCAAGCAGGCGCTGGTACCGGAGGGCGGTGTGGTCTTTTACAATAGCCGTGGTACGGCGCCGGGCTGTGCTGTTGAGCGGGACGGCAAGTGCGTTATCTTGTTGCCCGGCCCGCCGCGCGAGCTCAATCCGATGTTTATCGAGGGTGTGCGCCCCTATCTGTTGGAAAAATATGCGCATGGGGCGATCGTGTCCCGCTCCGTGCGCACCTTTGGTATTGGAGAGTCGGCCATGGCGGCGCAGGTGTCCGATCTGTTGGATCGGAAGAATCCGACCGTGGCCCCGTATGCGAAATCGGGCGAGGCGCTCCTGCGCGTGACAGCTAAGGCGGACTCGCGCGAACAGGCGGAGGCGATGTGCGACCAAGTGGTGGGGGAGATTCGTGACCGCCTGGGATCCCTCATCTATGGCGTGGATACGCCGGGGCTTGAGTATACAGCCGTGGAACTACTGAAAAAGAGCGGCAAAAAACTTGCACTTGCGGAATCCTGCACGGCGGGCTACATTGCCAAACGGATCACGGAGGTCCCTGGTGCATCGGAAGTTTTTGAGTGTGGGATTGTCTCCTACGCCAATAAAATCAAGGAGAAACTGTTGGGTGTGTCAGAACAGACACTCGCGGAGCAGGGAGCGGTGTGCGCCGACGTTGCACGTCAGATGGCGGAGGGCGTTTTCCGCCTGAGCGGTGCGGATATCGCTGTCTCCGTAACGGGGATCGCCGGGCCGGATCCCTCTGAGGGCGGAAAGCCTGCTGGGCTGAGTTATCTGGCATTGACAGATGGGACACATACCTATATCCGTAAGGTGACCACCGGCCACGCCGGAGAGGGGAGCCGAGAGTATAATCGCTATGTATCCTCCTCCAATGCACTGGACATGGTTCGCCTGTACCTGCAGGGCCATTTGGATCAGATCGGAACCCTTTGACACTTGTAAATGATGACGGGAGGTTTTAACCGTGAACGACGATAAGAACAGGAACAACGAGGAATGGATGAACAAGTACAATCAGGACAGCACTGCCTCCACTCCGGAGAAACGGCCGGATTGGGCCGCCGTGGTGGAAAAGCCAAAGCCCAAGGAGAGCCGGGGCAAGCGCTTTGTCAAGTCCATCATCCCGTGGAAGGGGGATCCGGCGCTTGAGATTGTACGCAAGCTCCTGCTGATTGTGGCGATTCTGGTGCTGATCGGCTGTGCGGCATGGGGGATAAACCGCCTGGTGGACCGCTATCAGAGCTCCCATCAGACGGATGAACT
>USLQ01000027.1 GCA_900555545.1 uncultured Oscillospiraceae bacterium
GGATGCCGCCATTGGCTATTCGCGTGAATCGGGGATTGTGTATTCCATGGGGTTCATTAAAAACCGGTATATCGGCCGTACTTTTATTCAGGATACGCAGGCACAGCGTGTCAAGAGTGTACAGATCAAGCTCAATCCGCTTCGCTCCGCCGTCAACGGCAAGCGTGTCGTACTGGTGGATGACTCCATCGTCCGCGGAACGACGATCGCCCGAATCGTCGGTCTGTTGCGCAAAGCTGGAGCCACGCAGGTGCATGTCCGAATCTCCTCTCCGCCGTTTCTGAACCCATGCTACTTTGGGACGGACATCGATTCCAAAGACAAACTCATTGCCTGCCGCATGACGCGTGATGAGATCTGCAAAACCTTGGGTGCGGATTCTCTGGATTACCTCAGCCTGGAAAATCTGGGAAGGATTGCTCCAAATTCCAAGTGCGATATGTGTACAGGTTGCTTTACGGGGAACTATCCGATTCCGATTCCGGAGGAGCCGCAGGAGGATAAATTCTCTAAAAAGTTACCATCTATGGGCAAAGAGAAATAAGCATCATGGCAGCAGCGAATAGCTGTTCCAGCACAAAAAGGAGAATATGCAATGAATACGGAAAGCTACAGCAAAAGCTATAAGGATGCCGGTGTCGATGTCACGGCTGGCTATCAGTCGGTGGAACTGATGAAGGACCATATCCGGAGAACGAACATCCCGGGCGTCATGTCCGCGATCGGGGGATTTGGCGGCCTGTTTAAGCCTGATATGGCTGGGATCACCAATCCGGTTCTCGTCTCCGGGACGGACGGCGTCGGAACCAAGCTGAAAATCGCCTTCATGATGAACAAAAACGATACGGTCGGCATTGACTGTGTGGCTATGTGTGCCAACGACGTGGCATGTTCCGGCGCAAAGCCGCTCTTCTTCCTTGACTACATTGCCTGCGGGAAGAATTATCCGGAAAAAATTGCGGAGATTGTCAGCGGTGTCGCCGAGGGCTGTGTTCAGGCCGGCTGTGCCCTGATCGGCGGCGAGACGGCGGAGATGCCGGGATTTTATCCCGTGGATGAATACGATCTGGCGGGGTTCTGCGTCGGTATCGCCGATGAGTCCAAGCTTGTGGATCCTAAAAATCTGCGCGCAGGCGATGTGCTGATCGGCGTGGCATCCTCTGGCGTACATTCCAACGGCTTTTCTCTGATCCGCAAGGTGTTCAACCTGAACTCCGAGGAAAAGCTGAAAATCTATCTCAATGACTGTGGTAAGACGCTCGGTGAAGAGCTGATCACCCCCACCAAGATCTATGTCAAGCCGCTTTTGAAGTTGATGGAGACGGTGAACGTCCACGGGATTTCCCATATCACAGGCGGTGGATTCTATGAGAATATCCCGAGAATGCTCAGCGATACGCTGCGTGCGTATGTGAATAAGAGCGCTGTTCCGGTCAAGCCGATCTTCAAGGTCATTGCCAGTGAGGGGATCTCAGAACACGACATGTTCAACACGTTTAATATGGGTGTCGGCCTCTGCATTGCTGTCGCCCCGGAGCAGGCGGACGAGGCTGTCCGTATTCTTTGTGAGGCGGGCGAGCAGGCCTTTGTCATGGGTGAGATCCGCAACGGTGAAAAGGGGATTGACATATGCTGAAGATCGCGGTACTCGTGTCCGGCGGTGGCACCAACCTCCAGGCCCTCATCGACAGTGAGCGCGCCGGAGCGCTGGGATCGGGTAAAATTGTCCGTGTGATTGCCAGCAGGCCGGGTGTTTACGCACTTGAACGCGCTGCCAAAGCTGGAATAGATACGGCGGTCGTTTCCAGAAAGGAGTTTGATTCTGCAGAGGCGTATGACCGCGCAATCCTGGCAGAGCTTCGATCCTGCGGGGCGGAACTGATTGTTTTAGCTGGATTCCTCTCCATTCTCGGCCATGAAGTAATCCGCGCCTACCCAAACCGGATCATCAATATCCATCCCGCGCTGATCCCGTCCTTCTGTGGGAAGGGGTACTATGGGCTCAAGGTGCATGAGGCCGCACTCAAAAAGGGCGTCAAGGTGACAGGGGCTACCGTCCACTTTGTCAATGAGATCCCGGATGGCGGTGCGATTATCTTGCAGCAGGCCGTCTGCGTGCAGGAGGGCGATACACCTGAGCAGCTTCAAAAGCGAGTAATGGAACAGGCGGAGTGGAAGCTCTTGCCCCAGGCGGTTCGCCTGTTCTGCGATGATAAAATCCAGGTGGATGGAAATATAACGCATATTTTGGAGGAATAAAAATGGCAGTTTTTGATATATCCGAGTACCTGGCTGGCAATACTTATCCAGGCCGGGGTGTCGGGATTGGTTTGACCCCGGATGGAAAAAAGTCCGTTGTCGTCTACTTCATCATGGGCCGCAGTGTCAACAGCCGCAACAGGGTTTTTACGGCGTGCGATGATGGTATCCGCACCCAGGCTTTCGATGAGAGCAAGCTGACGGATCCGAGCCTGATTATCTATCATCCGGTGCGCATTTGCGGGGACAAGCTTATTGTTACCAACGGGGATCAGACAGACACGATTGTCGAATTCCTGCGCGCTGGCAAGGGCTTTGAGGAGGCGCTGAACACGCGGACCTTTGAGCCGGATGCGCCCAACTATACGCCGCGCATCTCGGGAATCTTGGCAGCGGATGGCGCTTACAAGCTCTCCATCCTCAAGAGCGATGCGGGTAACGCAGCAAGCGTTCAGCGGTTTTATTTTGATTACAGCCAGCCCGTAGCAGGTGAGGGGCATCTGATCCACACCTACAACGAGGATGGCGATCCCATCCCCTCCTTTACAGGGGAGCCGGAACACTTTGCCACGCAGGCAGATATTGATGTTTTTACAGGCCATGTGTGGGATTGCTTGGATGAGAAGAACCGTGTGTCTCTCTATGTGTGTTACCGCGATCTTTCCAGCGGGGAGACGGAAGTTCGGATCGTTAATAAAAACCAGTGACAAATTGGAGGAAATGGCAATGAAAGAGATGCAGCTGAAGTACGGATGTAATCCGAATCAAAAGCCCTCCCGGATCTTTATGCAGGAGGGGGAACTTCCGATTGAGGTCCTCAACGGGAAGCCGGGCTATATCAATCTGCTCGACGCATTCAACTCCTGGCAGCTCGTCAAGGAGCTCAAGGAAGCCACCGGCCTGCCGGCCGCGGCGTCCTTCAAGCACGTCAGCCCGGCGGGCGCCGGCTTGGGCACGGAGATGCCCGACGTGATCAAAAAGATCTGCTTTGTGGATGATCTGGAACTCAGCCCGATCGCCTGTGCCTATGCAAAGGCGCGCGGCGCGGACCGGATGTCCTCGTATGGCGATTTTATCGCCCTCTCAGACGTCTGTGATGTCCCAACCGCCACCCTCATCAAGCGCGAGGTATCCGACGGTATTATCGCCCCCGGCTATACGGATGAGGCCCTTGAAATTCTGAAAGCCAAGCGCCGTGGCACCTATAATGTCATCCGGATCGATCCGAACTACATCCCGCGTGAGATCGAGCGCAAGGATGTATTCGGTGTCACCTTTGAGCAGGGACGTAACAATTTTAAGATTGACGCCTCACTGCTTGAAAATATTGTGACCGAGCAGAAGGAGATCCCCGAGAGTGCAAAGAATGATTTGATTTTGGCTTTGATCGGCCTCAAGTATACGCAGTCCAACTCTGTCTGCTATGCCAAGGATGGCCAGCTTATCGGGGTGGGCGCCGGCCAGCAGTCCCGCGTACATTGCACGCGTCTGGCCGGGAACAAGGCGGATAACTGGTATCTCCCTGCCGTTTAGGGCGGATATCCGCCGGCCCGACCGCGACAACACGATTGATGTCTATATCTCCGACGACTACATGGATGTGCTCGCGGACGGCGAGTGGCAGAAGTACTTCACCGTGTGCCCGGAACCGCTCACCCGTGAGGAAAAACGCGCCTGGCTCAACACGCTCACAGGTGTCTCCCTTGGTTCCGATGCCTTCTTCCCCTTTGGTGACAATATTGAACGCGCGCACAAGAGCGGCGTGCAGTACATTGCGCAGCCCGGTGGTTCCATCCGTGATGACAATGTGATCGATACCTGCAATAAGTATGGCATTGTCATGGCGTTTACCGGAATGCGCTTGTTCCATCACTGATAGGGAGGTATTGCAATGACAGTATTGATGGTTGGCGGAGGCGGCCGCGAGCACGCGCTGATCCGCAAGCTCAAGGAGAGCCCCAGAGTTGATCGAATTTACTGCGCGCCGGGGAACGGCGGGATTTCTCGCGATGCGGAGTGCCGGAACGTAGCAGCCTGCGATATTGATGGGATGGTTGCGCTGGCCCAGGAGATCCGTGCAGATCTCGTGTTTGTTGCACCGGACGATCCGCTGGCCGCTGGCATGGTGGACGCGATGGAGGAGAACGGATTCCGTGCTTTTGGTCCGCGCGCCAATGCGGCAGTGATTGAGAGCAGCAAGAGCTTTTCCAAGGATATGATGAAGCGGTACGGCATTCCGACCGCCTCATACGAGGTTTTCACGGATGCGGACGCGGCGGCGGACTATATCCGGGCCCAGAATCACTATCCCATTGTTATCAAGGCGGATGGTCTCGCGCTCGGGAAGGGCGTGATCATTGCCGAGGACGAGGCGGCCGCACTCAAGGCGGTTGACGACATGATGCGCGGGGCGGCATTTGGGGACTCCGGCAAAAAAGTCGTAATCGAGGAGTTTCTGACCGGTCCGGAGGTCTCTGTGCTGAGCTTTACGGATGGTAAGACGATCGTGCCGATGATCTCCTCGATGGATCACAAGCGTGCGCTTGATGGCGATCGCGGCCTAAATACCGGTGGTATGGGTACGGTTGCTCCGAATCCGTTCTACACACCGGAGATCGCTGAGCAGTGTATGCGCGAGATCTTCCTCCCTACTGTCCATGCAATGAACGATCTGGGCCGTCCGTTCAAGGGGTGTCTCTACTTTGGGCTGATGATTACGAAGGATGGGCCAAAGGTGATCGAGTACAATGCCCGGTTTGGCGACCCGGAGACACAGGTTGTACTGCCGCTGCTGCAAACGCCGCTGATTGATATTGTGGAGGCCGTTATTGATGAACAGCTTGACCAGATCGATGTGGTGTTCAGCGGTAAAGCCTGCGCCTGTGTTGTGATGGCATCCGGCGGATACCCGCAAGCCTATCCCAAGGGGATTGAGATCACCGGTCTGGATGACGGCGGACAGGTTGACGGAGCGGTCGTGTATCACGCCGGCACCAGCTATGCGGATGGCAAATTTTACACAGCAGGTGGGCGAGTTTTAGGGGTCACAGCTGTTGGCGATACGTTGGAACAGGCGCTCGACGCCTCATATCGCGCCGTGAAGCAGATAAATTTTGCCGGTGCGCACTATCGTACAGATATTGGACGTAAAAAGTTCACGCGCAGTTAATATTTTTGCGATATATTATTTATAAAATTTTTATAATTTCTGAATTTAACTGTGTAGGTGATGGCTGCTATGGGTAAGTGGAAATCGTTCAGCAAAAAAAAGAAGGCGTGGATCATTGTCGGTTGTGTGCTTCTGGCGGCTGCACTCGGCGTGGGGATTTATTTCCTCGTCCGGCCGGAGCCGGGAGCCCCTGTTGAAGTTGTGACAGCTGAAAACGAAAAATTGGTACAGACGATCAATCCAACCGCTACGATTGAATCATCCGATACAGATAACTTTACCCTGACTGCCGGGACAGTTCCGCTGAATGTCAATGTTCAGCCCGGCGACCGTGTCAAGGCGGGTGATGTGCTGGCGACTTTTGATCTCACTGATCTTCAGCAGCAGGTGAGCGAAAAGCAGAGCGCCTATGACAAGGCGGTCTCCGCTTATAATGCTGCAGTGACCAGCAACCAGAATGCCAAACAGCAGCTGACGCAGATCAATGCGGAGATTGCTGCTCAGGAGCAGGAGATAGCGGCGCTCAAGGAGAAGGGAATCGCCCCTGCCGAAGATCTGGAACAGATGCAGCAGGATATTGCCTACATTCAGCAGCTTGTCCAAAATATGACGCCGGAGCAGCTCCAGGAACTTCTGGAGATGTTCCAGGCTGCGGGGGGAACAGACAGCACATTCAACTCGCTTATCAGCGGTTCTGTACAGAATCTTACCAATTTGATGGAGGCACAGGGGCGCTTAATTAAGCTGCAGGCCCAGAAGGTATTGCTTCAGGCGCAATCGGCCATTTCTGTTTCGGATATCTATCAGATTGCAGTCGATGCGGCTAAGTCTTCCCTGGACAGCGCCCGTGCTCAGTTGAATGAGCTATCTGCCGGTTGGGTTGCGCAGAAGGATGGGCTCGTCACTGCGGTCAATATTGCGGAGGGAGTTCCGTTCGGCGGCGCACAGCAGGATCAGAGCATGGATCTTTCCAGTATCCTGTCCTCTCTGACCTCCGGTTCGCAGATGGATTCCTCCACCATTATGCAGATGCTTACACAGATGATGAATGCCTCCAGTGTCGGTATGAGCGTCAGCTACGATGACGGGATCCAGGCAGTATTCAGTGTTGGCAAATATGATATTCTTGACCTGCATGTTGGTCAGGAGGTAAAAATCAGCAGTGTGACGGGGGACTTTAGCGGCAAGATCGTATATATTTCCCCTACCGCTTCATCCTCGGGCGGAATAAGCATCTCCTCGTTGACAGGATCCTCTTCCTCCAGCGCCAATGTAACAGTGAAAGCCTCGATTGAGAACCCGGATGAGAGTATTATTATTGGTTTTGACGTTGATGTTGAGATTGCCACAGATGAGGTGCAGGATGCGGTGGCGATTCCCATGGAGGCACTCTCTTTTGACGGATCCGAAAATTATGTCTACGTACTCAATGCAGATAATACAGTCACTAAGCGTATGGTGACAACGGGAATCGCTTCTGATACAATGTACCAAATCCTGTCCGGCGTTGAAGCGGGTGAAACCGTTGTTCGCAATCCCTCTTCTGATCTTGAAGACGGTGCCAAGGTAGAACCCACCCGATCCACCTCTGCGGATGGTGACACCACAAACAACTGAGCAAAAGCGGGGGGATCTATTTGAATATCAAAGAAAATATTAGGATTGCCCTGTTTAGCATCCGGACAAATATTATGCGTTCCCTGCTCACCATGCTCGGGATTATCATCGGTGTGGCTTCGGTAATCGCTGTAATTACCGTCGGCAATGGCGGTCGCGATTACATCGTGGGGATGATCCGGGATCTTGGAGCCAATGTTGTGAGTATCACGGTCAATACGGCGTCGGCTGAGGATAGCGACTATATCACCTCGGACGATATTGCTGCGATTCGTAAGCTGGACAGTATCCAGTATATTTCTCCCGTTACGATGTCCATGGGCAGTATCGAGGTCGAGGGAAACAGCTCGATGGGATTTGCCCTTGGGACGGATGAACAGATCCAATATCTGCTAAAGGGCGGCTGTAAGTACGGACGGTATTATACTGATGATGAGATCGAAAGCGGGCGCGCTGTTGCCGTTGTCGACATCACCACCGCCAAGGCGCTTTTTGGCTATGAGAATGTGGTTGGGCAGATGTTCAGTTACTCGATCAACGGCCGGTCTGAGCGCTTCAAGATCATTGGTGTGACGGATCTGATGGGGACATTTGGCGGAGACTCAGATCAGGTCATGGAGATGGTGAACTCCATGGGTGGGAACTCCATGATGGGGTACATGTTCATGATTCCGTCCACAATTGCCGCGAACCTTTCGGGGCGCGAGGATCAGTATGAAATGTGCTACTTTTCCTCCAACGATGAGAGTGAACTGGACGCAGCCGGCCAGGCGGCTCTCAACCTGATCCAGACACGGCATAACAATGCCGACCGCGAGGCATATACTGTTCAGAACATGGCGACCTATATTGACCTGCTGGATACAGTGATCCGCGTATTTACCATCTTTATCGCTGCTGTGAGTGCAATCTCCCTGATCGTTGGCGGTATCGGTGTAATGAATATCATGTTGGTCACGGTGACCGAGCGGACACGGGAGATCGGCATCAGGAAGGCGCTCGGCGCCAAGACCTCCAACATCATGTTCCAGTTTTTGACGGAATCCATCGTGCTCTGCCTGATCGGCGGGATCATCGGTACGATTCTGGGCGTTTCGGGTGCGTCGCTTGTGTCTCATCTGATGAATGTACCGTTGGGTGTGGATTTCTCCACAATTTTGATTGCCATCGGTTTCTCCAGTGCGATCGGTATCTTCTTTGGAATCTATCCGGCGCGTAGGGCGGCAAAAATGCAGCCGATTGAGGCACTCCGTAGGGAATAAAAGTAAGATAATTGATTTGCAACAGCCGCTATGGCTGGTGGAATTTTT
>USLQ01000028.1 GCA_900555545.1 uncultured Oscillospiraceae bacterium
GATCCATAAAACTTTTGGTGGGCGCCTGCGCCTGCTGATTACGGGTGCGGCGGCAATTGCCCCGAACATTGTAGATGATTTCCGGACATTCGGCCTGGAGGTCTATCTGGGTTATGGCCTGACGGAGTGTTCCCCGCTGGTCATTGGTAACAATGATCGTTTGGCTCTCTCGGATTCGGTCGGTGTTCCGCTGCCGGGTGTGGAGGCGAAGATTATCAATCCCGACTTTTCCGGAGTGGGGGAGATCTGTGTGCGTGGCCCTATGATCATGATGGGTTATTATAACGCGCCTGAGCTGACGTCAGAAGTGATTGATGCTGAGGGGTGGTTCCACACAGGAGATCTCGGCACAGTGGACGAACAGGGCCACTATCGGATTACCGGCCGGATTAAAAATGTGATCGTAACCAAAAATGGCAAGAACATCTATCCTGAAGAGGTGGAGTATTATCTGAACAATGACCCGTTTATTTCGGAATCAATCGTTTCCGGCGAGGACGGGGAGGATGATCTGTTTGTCACGGCGAACGTTTTCCCGAACGTCGAGGCCATCAAGGAAAAAAAGAAAAAGCAATCCCTCACAAAGGAGGAGATCGCCAAGGCCATTGCGGACGTTGTCAAGGAGATTAATAAGAAACTGCCGTCCTATAAAAACATCAAGCGGATTCACATCCGGGATACGGAGTTTGTTAAGACCACGACACAGAAGATAAAACGCTTTGCCGTGGAGACCAAGGAGGATCTGAATAAGATTCTGGAGGAAAAAAAGAATCATCCCTCTCAGGATGATCAATAGGGTACAGAGAAGGGCGGACGACTGGTTTCACATCAGTCGCCCGCCCTCGCACTATTTAGATTTTAAAAATCAATCGCCTCAATAGCTGCGACGGCGTTCTCCTTGTCGGACTCCGTCACCAGCAACGAGATATCCACCTCGGAGGTGGTAACCATCCGGATGTCGGTCTCATGTGCCGCAAGTGCCGCGAAAATCTTGGCACTGTAACCCGGACATCCGCGCATCGCCTCGCTGAAAACGGATATCTTGCAGTTGCCGCTGCTGACGCTGAACTTTAAATTGGGGTTGATCTCCCGCATTTTGGAGGAGATCTCCAGAATACGGCCAAAATCCTCCCCGCTGACCGTAAAGGAGAGCGTTGAATTTTTCCCGTGCGGAGACTGTGAGATCATATCCACGTCGATCCCGGCATTGGCAATCTCCGTGAATACACTGCTGATCATATTGATATCCGCAGGGGATTCTAAAAAGGAGATCAGTGTGACGTCTTCCACTACATTGATTGTGACATTCGTATTCATCCTAAAAATAACCCCCTTTATTTGCCCGCTACCAGGTCGGCCATGCAATAGAGGCCGGGCCCTTTTGTATGCAGGTAGACGGCGGCATTGACGGCGCCGACGGCAAAAATTTCCTTGCTGCGTGCCGAGTGGCTCAGTTTGACAATCTCGTCGTGACCGGCAAAGATGACTTCGTGCTCTCCCACGATGGTGCCACCCCGCACCGCGTGGATTCCGATCTCATTCTTTTCACGTTTGCAGCGCTTGGCGTGGCGGTCGTATTCATAGTGCATCGTGTGATCCATCTCCGCGGAAATGCCGTCCGCCAACATCAATGCTGTCCCACTCGGGGCGTCCAGCTTCTGGTTATGGTGCATCTCGACAATTTCAATGTCAAACGAGGAACCGAGCACCCGTGTTGCAGCTTTCGCCAACTCAAGCAACAGGCTCACACCAATGGACATGTTGGCGGAAAAGAAGATGGGAATCTCCGCAGCCGCCGCCTTCAGATCGGCAATCTGATCCTCTGACAGGCCGGTTGTGGCGATAACCGCAGGGATTTTGTTGGCTTTTGCATACTGGAGCAGGGGGGAGACGACACTCGGGTGGGAGAAATCGATGATGACGTCGGCTTTCACATCCACATGCTCCGGACAGTCGAATACTGGATAACCGGCCGTCTGCTGTGTGTTGAGGTCGATTCCTGCCACGATCCGGCAGTCGTCGCGCTCCGCAGCACAGGCCGTAATCACGCGGCCCATTTTTCCATTACATCCACTCAGGAGTATATCAGTCATTGGAACGTCCCTCTTTCAACAGTTATTTGACCAGTCCGTGCTTTTGCAGGACAACTCGCAGCGCCTCGCGTTTGGTATCGCTCATCCGGGTCAACGGCAGGCGGCAGTTGCCGACGCTGATCCCCATCATATTCATGGCCTCTTTGACCGGAATGGGGTTTACATCGGAGAAGAGCGCATGGCATAGATCAATGTATTCCAGCTGGAGCGCCCGGCTCTTGGCCGGATCCCCATCCAGATAACTCATGACCATGTCGTGCATCAGCTGCGGCAAAATGTTGGATACTACAGAGATCACACCTTTTGCCCCCAGGGAGAGGAAGGAGGTCACCTGATCGTCGTTGCCGGAGTAGACGTCCAGCTTGTCGCCACAGAGCGCCATCGTATCTGCCAGAGCGGAGATATTCCCGTTGGCCTCCTTGATGCCGCAGATGTTTTCATGCTGTGCAAGCACCTGATAGGTCTGCGGCAGGATATTCAGCCCCGTCCTGCTGGGAACGTTGTAGAGGATAATCGGCGTGTGCACGTGGTCTGCAATCGCCGTGTAGTGGGCGATCAGGCCGTCCTGGGAGGTCTTGTTGTAGTAGGGGGTGACGCTGAGCAGGCCATCCACGCCCAGATTTTCCGCCTCCTGTGAGAGGTAGATGGCATACTGGGTGCTGTTGCTCCCCGTTCCGGCGATGACCGGAACGCGCTTGTTTACATGGTTGACGCAGAACTTGATGGCGGAGGTGTGCTCCTCATGGGTCAGGCAGGCATCCTCACCCGTCGTTCCACATACAACGATGGCATCCGTTCCGTGTTCAATCTGATAGTCAATGATGGAGGCGAATGCATCGAAATCAATGTTGCCCTTTTGGTCAAACGGCGTTACGATTGCGACGGCAGAGCCAGTAAATAAAGTGTTTTTCATGGTGTTTCCTCCTTGAAAAAACTTAAAATTTAATGATTAATCCAAATATCCTTCGGCCGCGAGAAGCTCCGCCATCAGGACAGCGCCGCCGGCAGCACCGCGCAGCGTGTTGTGGGAGAGACAGACGAATTTGTAGTCATACTGCGTGTCCTCGCGCAGGCGGCCGACGGAGATGGCCATGCCGCCCTCGAGATCACGCTGAAGCTTTGTCTGCGGCAGGTTCTCCTCCTCAAAATAGTGCAGGAACTGCTTGGGAGCGCTGGGGAGATTGAGTTCCTGTGCGCGGCCGGAAAAGTTCTTCCAGATGTTCAGGATCTGCTCTTTGCTCGGTTTGTTTTCAAAGCGGACAAATACGGCGCCCATGTGACCATTGGAAACGGGTACGCGCAGGCACTGCGCCGTAAAGGCCGGGGATTTGGCCGGGACGATCTGATCGCCCTCGATCTTGCCCCAAATTTTCAGCGGCTCCTGTTCGGACTTCTCCTCCTCACCGCCGATGAATGGGATGACGTTGTCAAGGATTTCAGGGAATGTCTCAAACGTCTTACCAGCGCCGGAGATCGCCTGATACGTGCACACCAGCACTTCCTTGACGCCAAACTCGGACAGCGGGAACAGCGCGGGAACATAGCTCTGCAGGGAGCAGTTGGATTTAACTGCAATAAAGCCGCGCTTTGTGCCAAGGCGCTTCCGCTGGGCGGGGATGATCTGCGCGTGCTCGGCGTTCAGTTCCGGGATGATCATTGGTACGTCCGGTGTGTGGCGGTTTGCGCTGTTGTTGGAGATGACCGGGCACTCGGCCTTGGCATATGCTTCCTCCAGCGCCTTAATCTCATCCTTTTTCATATCCACGGCGCAGAAGACGAAGTCGACGGACTTGGCAATCTCGTCGATATCCGCCGTTGCATCCTTAACGATCATATCGGCCATTGAGGCTGGGATCGGTTTATCCATAGCCCATTTTGCCCCTACGGCATCCTTGTACTTTTTGCCGGCGGAACGCGGGCTGGCCGCGAGGACCTTGACATGGAACCAGGGGTGGTTCTCCAGAATCGTGGCGAAACGCTGTCCAACCATACCCGTTGCGCCTACGATACCTACGTTGAACTCTTTCATATGCAGCACTCCTTAAAGCTGAAAATATTCTATGACATTAAAAAAACCGGTTGCCAACCGGTCATCAATGCAATATAATAGAAGAAGTTTGAAACGGCCCCGATGGGCGGCTGATCCGTTCGATAGCTCTTCATCATAAAGCAATGATGACAGTTATGCAGTTATTCACGTGCATCCCCAGAAAAAACTTGCCGCATTTTTTCTTCGGCATCATTTCCTTTCAAACGACCATCGGACGATTGTGGCAATCTACTGCCGCCTACTCATAAATGATGCGCCTCTATCAATGACATATTTGACATTATAATACCATTTGAGCGCGGTGAAGTCAAATGTTTTTTGCATAAACATATGCACCGATGATGTAAAGTTTTTATCAAGACAAAATATAGGAAAATGAGTGGATAAAATTATGAAAAGAACCGAATTTGGCTATGATTTGCCGCAGGAGTTGATCGCCCAGACCCCCGCCGAACCACGGGATGCCGCACGTATGCTGGTGTTGGATAGGCGGAGCGGCCATTATGAGGATCGTATTTTTCGTGAACTTGACGATTATCTGCATCCGGGCGACCTGCTGGTTCTGAATGATACCAAGGTGCTGCCGGCCCGCATTTATGGCGTCAAGGAGGGGACGGGCGCGCACGTGGAATTCCTGCTCCTGACCCCAAAGGGGAACGACGTGTGGGAGGTACTGGCCGGGCCCGGTAAACGTGCCAAGCCGGGGAGTCGCTTCATCTTTGGTGATGGCCTGATGCAGGCAGAGATCCTGGACGTCGTGCAGGGCGGCAACCGTCTTGCAAAGCTATCCTATGATGGGAATTTTTACAATGTACTGGAAAAAATAGGTGAGATGCCGCTCCCGCCTTATATTACGCAGAAATTAGAGGATCAGAGCCAGTATCAGACGATCTATGCGCGTGAGAACGGATCCGCAGCGGCGCCGACAGCTGGGCTGCATTTTACGGACGAACTGTTCGAAAGGCTGGCGCAAAAAGGCGTCCGCAAAGCTTTTGTCACACTCCACGTGGGCCTTGGGACTTTCCGCCCTGTGAAGGAGGAAAATATTGAGGATCATCTGATGCACTCGGAACACTATTATATGCCCGCAGATACGGCGCGTATGATCAATGAGACAAAGGAAAATGGCGGCCGCGTCATCGCCGTGGGGACGACCAGCTGCCGAACCCTCGAATCTGTTGCAACATTCAACGGAAAAATTGAGGAGGCCGAAGGGTGGACGGATATCTTCATCTATCCCGGTTATGAGTTTAAGTGCATGGACGGCCTGATTACCAATTTCCACCTGCCGGAGAGTACGTTGATTATGTTGGTTTCCGCCTTTTGCGGCTATGATAACACCATGGCGGCCTACCGCCATGCGGTGGAGGAACGTTATCGATTCTTCAGCTTTGGGGATGCGATGCTGATCCTGTGATGTATATCCGTATCAGCAGTTGCTCCATTGGATTACATTGAGCCGGTCTGTCCGGCGGAAATAAGAGGTCGTTATGTATCATTTGATTTTGAAGCGCGGCAACGCCCGCCGCGGCACATTTGAAACACCGCATGGTACGGTCCAAACCCCAGCGTTCATGAACGTTGCCACATGCGGCGCGATCAAGGGGGCTGTCTCCTCCTATGATCTGGCCGATTTAAAATGCCAGGTTCAACTGTGCAACACGTACCACCTGCATGTGCGGCCCGGGGATGAGCTGGTACACGAGCTCGGCGGCCTGCACCGCTTTACCGGTTGGAAAGGGCCGATCCTCACCGACAGCGGTGGATTCCAGGTGTTTTCCCTGGCCAAACTACGCAACATCAAGGAGGAGGGGGTCTATTTCTCCTCCCACGTGGACGGCAGGAAGATCTTCATGGGGCCGGAGGAGAGCATGCGTATCCAGTCCAACCTCGGTTCTACAATCGCCATGGCGTTTGACGAGTGTGTGGAGAATCCGGCAGAATATGCGTATTCCCGCGCGTCGTGCGATCGGACTTACCGCTGGTTGGTGCGCTGTAAGCAGGAGATGGCACGCCTGAAGGAGTTACCCGGCACCATCAATCCGCAGCAAATGCTTTTTGGCATCAATCAGGGCTGTACCTATGACGACCTGCGTGTGGAGCACATGAAGCGGATTGCAGAGCTCGATCTGGACGGCTATGCCATTGGCGGGTTGGCGGTCGGCGAGCCCAAGGAGGATATGTACCGGATTATTTCGGCAGTTGAACCGTATATGCCCGCAGACAAACCGCGATATCTCATGGGCGTGGGAACCCCAGGGAATATCATCGAGGGTGTCTGGCGCGGTGTGGATCTGTTCGACTGCGTGATGCCCAGCCGCAATGCGCGCCACGGGCATATATTCACTTGGAATGGGATTATCAATCTAAACAACAAAAAGTACGAGAAGGATCTGCGGCCGCTGGATGAGTCGTGCAGCTGTCCGACGTGCCGCCGCCATTCGCGCGCCTACATCCGCCACCTCTTTAAAAGTAAGGAGATGTTGGCCATGCGGCTGTGCGTGATGCATAACCTCTACTTTTATAACACACTGTTGGAACGGATTCGGGAAGCGCTCGATGGGGACACGTTCGAGCAGTTCCGGCGGCAGTATGTGGATGTGCTGGACACCCGCATTTAAAAGCGGGTTCTTTATTGAAACCTGGGAGAGAAATATATGGGAACACTCAAGCGAGGACTCGCCGCGTCACTCGCTGTTCTGTCGTTGGCAGGCGGAACAATCTGGCCATGGGCGGTGCAGGATGGGGAACTGCATCTGGACGGCCAGCGCGGCGAATCCGAAATATGGGATGAGAGCTTTTATGTCTCGCTGTTGGATGCCGGGATTTCGCCCGGCGGGAGCGGGATTACCTATGCGAGCCTGAATTACCTGATTGACGGCAACAGAAAAAATATTTATCTTTATTTTCAGTTTTTGGATGAATCTCCGGAGGATGGGAACAGCGGGACAGTTCAAGTGGCGCTGGCCGATGGAACAGTGGTTACGCTCTATACAGATAACCGTGCGGTTTCGGCCGAATGGGGAGAGGTTTCCTATTGTTCGCTGGATCTCGGTGCGTCCGGGGTGTGCCTGGAGGCGGAGCTTCAGTTCCATACGGTGACACAGGCTAAAGATGCCCTGGAATCCGTCGCCGTCACGATCACGGATCGCGTAGGCCGTCAGACGGGGAGTTGTACGCTGACGCCGGTGTTTCCGTTGGATCCGGGGGAGACGGTTACGCTCAGTTCGGAGCCCTCCACCAAAGAGACTCGGGAGACTACGACAAAAAAGAAATCCTCGCGTGAGAGCACAACCAAGCGCAAAAAGACCACGACAGAGAAATCGTCCAAAAGTTCTACGCGCCGGACGACAAAGCGCACTACGGAGAAAGAGGACCCGGAAGTCGAAGAGGGACGCACTGTCAATTATATCGTCTCGGATGAGAGCGAATCGGACTATCGTATTATGACGGCAGCCGTGTGGGCACTGCTGCTGATTCTGGTCGTTGCGTGCATTGGCTGGTTTGTACATCATCTGCTCCACAAGCGTCGGATGAAAAAGGAGGCAACGCTGAATCATGACCCTGCGGGCCATTCCTCCCCGGATGAACAGGAAGAAAAATTTGACGATGGGCCGGAGGAGACGGAAAGTACTCGTGAGCATAAATGATTCATCATTTTCCTCTTGTAAGCGGTAAACTCCATGTAATTTTAGCGATTCCTTGTGATAACGGAGTGGGTCAAGAGTCGGTTAATCGCGGGAAAACGTGTCACTGGGGCGAGCTGACCTTTTCAAGGCCTTACACAGTAATGGACGAGTTTTGGGGCAAAAAGTGAAAAAGCAACTGCGAATACGCTGAGATGATGGAAAAATCACAATGAGAATCGGTTCGTCCTTAATTGGTGATGCATTTGCCGATAAATCATTTGTGCGATACACTGTTTGGAAAACTCCTGAAAACTGGGAGGAATACAAATTTTCTTACATTGATACTTAAACAGGAGAGGAAAACAACGAGTTTGCTGTTTGCTCACAGTGAACGCAGGAAAAACGATTATTGGATTGCAAAAAGAAAGAGGGACCAAAAGTATCGCGACAGAATTTTAGAAAAATTTTGAAAATTTCCGTTTTGTCCGATTTTTTCTGTGTTAAAATTTAAAATGAGGAAGGTATAAAGAAACGCCAATCAGAGCTTTTTCAAGTTTTTCTCTTT
>USLQ01000029.1 GCA_900555545.1 uncultured Oscillospiraceae bacterium
AAGCCGCCATTTTCCGCTGCGGGCTGGCGGGTTCTCGCTATCTCGAACCAGAAGATTGCCTGCGAATAGCGTTCTTGCCTTAAAAAGATATTTCCTATATCGCAGCAGATTTCGGCCCGCGGCGCGTCAAGCTGAAAGGAAGAGAATAGAACAGCAAGCGCCTGCTTTTCACGGCCCAAAGCGGTATGACAGGCGGCAAGGATCCTACATGCCTCGATTTTATTCTCAATCCATCCGCCTTTATTATTTAAAAAATCCTCCAGGATGGCGATAGCGCACCGGTATTGTCTGTGGTAATATAGCTCCCGTCCGTAGTAAAAAACGTCGCGCGGGGAGAGCGCTTCTCCAGCCTTGATCTGTCCCTCATATATGCGCAGATTCCGGTCACTGTATGATGTCTTAATGGAGCGATGCGTGACTGCGATATCAGTGTAGAGTCGTTTTCCGCCGATTTCGATCGCTTCATGCACCCGTCCTTTCCATCGCGGTTCAGCATGCCGGCGGACGATTCGCTCTCGAAAGTAGGTGAATGTCGCATTGCCATCCTCGTCAAACGCAGTCTCATATTTCATCATGACCGCATTGATATCCGAGGGCAAATTTTGCTTCAGGTCAAGTAGTGCGCACAGGTTTTCCGGCGTGATAACATCGTCGGCATCCAGCCAGAGGAGGTAGTCCATGGTTGCTTTTGAAAAGGAAAAATTTCGTGCGGCCGAAAAATCATCAACCCAGTCAAAATCATAGATATCTTCCGTATATTTCCGCGCGATAGCTTTTGTTTGATCCGTACTACCCGTGTCCACGATGACGATCTCATCCACTGCTTCGCGTATGCTGTCCAAGCAGCGTGCGAGTACCTTTTCCTCATCCTTTACAATCATACACAGGCTCAGAGTCATGGTTCTCCCTCACAATCAGCGGTATATTGCTATCATCGTATGCGCTGCTATGAAGATTTGCTCCATTCTCGCTTGATTTTGCAGGAGCATTCCCGTATACTGTACTCAGAATGAAGGCGTGGGAAAGGAAGCGTGAAGATCCGATGAAAATCAACGACAACTGGCTTTTTGAAAAGGAGGGGCATGTGGAGCAGGTGACATTGCCCCACACCTGGAACCGCGTGGACGGTCAGGTGGGCTCCAAGAATTTTAAGCGCGGCTCCTTTGACATTGACTATTGGCGGGGAGAATGCCGGTACAGCCGGGAACTTGTGTTGGATGAAGCAGATGCAGCCCGCCAGGTTTATCTGCTGTTTGAGGGAGTCAACACGGTGGCCCGTGTCCGTGTGAATGGTCAGATGGCCGGAGAGCATTGGGGTGGTTATACGGCGTTCCAATTGGATATCACCCCGCTGGTCCATGCGGGGGAGAACACCCTCGAGGTCGTGGTGGACAACTCTCATTTACAGACGGTCGCGCCACTCGATGCGGATTTTACCTTTTACGGCGGCATTTACCGGGATGTACATCTGGTGGTAAAGGATCTTATTTGCCTGGGCAGCGAGGAGTGCAATTATAAACCGCTCAAGGTGCACTTGGATCATGTGAGCCGGGAGTCGGCATCCGTCACGGTGACGGCCTGGCCGGAGAACCATTCGAAGCGGTCAGTTGAGACAAGCCTCGAGCTTACTATGTATGAGGGGGAACGGGTGGCGGCCAGCACGTTACACCCGGTGTCTCTCTCTGTGGATGGACCAACTGCGGCAGTGGACAGTTTTGAAATCCTACGGCCGCACCTGTGGAATGGCCGGAAAGATCCTTTCCGCTACCGTATCACAGCGCGCTTGCTGGTGGACGGAAAAACGGTGGATACGGCGGAGGAGTGGATCGGCCTGCGGTTTTTCCATGTTGATCCACAAAAGGGCTTTTTCCTCAATGGGGAAGCGTATCCGCTGCGCGGCGTCAGCCGCCACCAGGATCGGGACGGCCTTGGTAACGCCATCACAGAGGCCGAGCACCGGGAGGATTTCCAGATCCTTTACGATATTGGGGCTACGGCCGTGCGTCTGGCGCATTATCCGCAGGCCGATCTGTTTTACAGCCTATGTGATGAACATGGCATTGTCGTCTGGGCGGAGATACCCTTTGTCAATACGGTCGGCGGGAGTGGGGATTATGAGTTCCCTGATGCGGATCGGAAAAAGTTTTTTGAGACTACCAAATCGCAGCTCGTCGAACTCATCCGGCAGAATTACAATCACCCCTCCATCTGTTTTTGGGGCACGGAGAATGAGGTTGCGGCAAAATTTGACAGCGTGATGGTTCCTTTTATGGAGGAACTGTATGCGCTGGCAAAAGCAGAGGATGATACGCGCCTGGTCACGCATGCCGTCAATCACCCCGTGGGCCGCAAGTGGAAGTCCGACCTCTACGCGTGGAATTATTATCCCGGCTGGGATGGGGCGTCCCGGCATGATCTGGGGCGTTTTATGGGTTCCCAGCACCGGGCGGTCAAAAAGCCCGTCGCCATCTCCGAGTATGGGGCGGGTGGCAGTATCCATCAGCACTCGTTCAGTAAAAAGAAGCCCCAGCCGGACGGCGACTGGCATCCGGAGGAATATCAGGCCCTCTGTCACGAAGCGTTTATCCGGCAGATCCAAAAGCGCGACTATCTGTGGGCGACGTTTGTCTGGAATCTGTTTGAATTTGCCTCCAATTGGCGGCACGAGGGGGAACGCTATGGCGTCAACGATAAGGGGCTTGTCACTTTTGACCGCAAGGTGAAAAAAGACGCATATTATCTCTACCAGGCGGCATGGAGCGATCAGCCTGTACTGTATATTGCATCCCGAAGATATGCGGAGCGCCCTGTGGGACGAACAGCCATCAAGATCTATACCAACCTGCCGCAGGTCACGTTGTCGGCAGGCGGCCGCACCTATACACTTGCTGGAAAAGGGCGCGCGCCTTTTGTTCTGAGCAAAAAGATCCGGCTAAAGGCAGGGGAGAACACCATCGAAGTCTCCGGGCTGCGGGACGGGCAGGAATTTCGCGATAAGGTTGTCGTTACAGGGATTTAAATAATATGAATAAATTGAGCCCCGTGTTCCAAAGGGAAGACGGGGCTCGCTCGTTTGTAAAACTCTTTAATTGAATCTCCTTCGTCAGGCTGTGCTTATGGCGTGTCTTTTTGGGGCTTGTAGGCAATCCCATCCATTTGGCACAGACAGGATGAACCTACAAATTTTGTGACAGTGGGCGATACTTTCAATAGTCGCGCGGGTCTGATGGATAATGTCTTCCCGGTCTAGGCCGCCGCCATGATGGGCTAAAAAGATGAAATCTCCGGCCACCACACAGGAGGAGCAGGTATCATTTCCACAATGGGTTGGCATTTTTTGGATTAAATTTTCCCCTCATGCATATTATTTTAGTTTGGCTTCCAGATACACAGGGTTGTGATCTGACGCATGGAACTGGAGATCCATTGTCTGGACACGGATGGCCTCCACATTGGGGGAGAGAATGTACCCATCGATTACGTAGTATTGTGTTGCCGGATCACTCGGATCGTAGGGCTGATTCAACAGGCGGCAGGAGGGGGCGTCCGTATCGTACGCGAAATGCCACCCCTCCGGCAGGATGCTGCTCTCCAGTACGCCGGGAACCCATGTGCTCGAGTCGAGCGTAGGGTAGGCGTCCAGTCCGCCGGGGAATGTCTGGTTGAAGTCGCCGCCCGCGATTACATAGTTTCCCTTTTCGTACTCCTGCTGAAGTACGGAGAAGAGCATCTCCGTCTGTGCGGCTTTCCCCTCACCGTCATCATATGCCTCCAAATGCAAATTGACGATTACCAACTCCCGATCGCTGCCCTCAATGGGGATGCGGGTTACCAGAAGACAGCGCTTCAGATTGGCAGTGGATACCGGCCAGGAGAAGGGGCACGGCAAACTGATCCGTTCCGCAGTGGAGACGGAGTAGTTTGTCAAGGTTAGGATTCCGGAGTTGACCTGCCCGATCGGCGGCAGCGGATAGGGGACAAAGGGACAGGAGTAGTTCAGCGCATAGGCGCCGGAGAATCCCGTCTGTGTCATATACTCCTGTGTCTGATCCACGTGATAGGTTCGGCTTGAGTTTTGATCGACCTCCTGCAGCAGGGTAAAATCTGCCCCGGTCTCGGTAATCAGGGAGGCAATTTCGGCCATATTTTCCTTCATGCGGACTTCATCTGTGGATTTTACTTCCTGCCCGCCATCCATAAAGAAATCGGCGTTGTCACCCAGTCCACTATAACCGGTGTTGAAGCTTAGGACAGACACCGTTTCCCCGGAAAAGGAGGTGTTATCCTTCGTGTTTTGTACTTGAATGGACTCCACGTCGTCCGGTTTGTACTCTTTGATGCTGAGATAGGCGACAAACCCTCCCAGAAGCACCACAATAACCAACAAAATAATCCCGATGATTTTTAAAACCTTTTTCATAATTTCCCTCCAAAACAAAAGATTACACCCAAAAGGCAAAGGATAGTACCCTTAAATTATACACGAATTGAAAAATTTTTCAATAACTTATACAAAAACCATCCTGCTGTAGATCACTGTATGTTTACCGGCACTGTGGATCGAACGGCCCATTTGAAGCACGTCTTGGGACACAAGCTGTCAACTCCCATTTTGAATGATTCGGGTGCAATTTAAGAGCGACATTTTGTGAGATTTGCGCTTGATTTTTTTTTTTGGCTGATTATAATAGAAGTTATGCGAAAATGAGAGTAAGGGGGGCTTCGCCATGGAAAAAATGATTGACACCATTATGGAAATGGATAAGAAAGCACGCCTGCGGGAACAGGAAGCAGAGGCCTATAAGGAAGAACAGCTGAAGGCCCTTGACGGAAAACTGCGCGAGATTGACGAGAAGTACCGTGCCTATACGGCGCAGCAGATTGCCGGGATCGCCCAGGAGAATGAGAAACTGATTCAGAGGGAAAAGACACGGATTCAGGCGCTGGATGAGAAGGCCTCCGCCGCCCTGGAGGAGGCCTATCAGGCCGGGAAAGACGCCTGGGTGGCCGAAATTGTTAAACGGGCTCTGGCGGGTGAATAAATCATGCTCAACAAGTATTCTTCCAACACAATTCTGGCCAAAACGCACGCGATGTATGCCGGCAGGTTGACAGCGAGTAATTATAATGATTTGCTCAATTGTAAGAGTGTGGGAGACATTGCAACCTATTTAAAAAACAGAACAGTTTACGCAGATGTCCTACAGGATGCGATGACCGAGTCGCTGCACCGGGAACAGCTGGAATCTATCCTGCATAAGCGGTTATTCAATCAGTATGCCGCACTGTGCCGGTATGAGCTCTCCATCGGCACGGAGTTGTACCGAGGATTTATTATCCGGGCGGAGGTGGAGGAGATCCTCACCTTTCTCCGCTTCCTGTGCAATAACCATCCGGAGGACTATATCTTCTCCCTGCCGCCGTTCCTGACGGATCACACGCAGGTCAACCTGTTCGCGCTGGCGGAGGTCAAGGATTTTGAGGGAATCCTGCGCGTCCTGAATGGGACAGACTATTTCCACGTGGTAGAACCCTTTGTCAAGCAGAGCAAGGAGACGGGTGAAATTGACTACTTTTCCATCGAGGCCGAGATGAAAAAATTCGAGTTCCACAAACTGTGTAGTATTGTCGCAGAGGCCTTTGGCGGGAAGTACAAGAAGGAAGTCATCCAGTACCTGGAGCGCGAAATTGATATTAAGAATATCATCAATATCTACCGCCTCAAGCGCACGATCCGCGCCTCACGCGAGGAGATCCGGCAGACGCTTGTATTCGGCCATTCGGTGCTCAGCCATCAGGAGTTCGATGTCCTTGCCGGCGCCGCCACAGAGGAGGAGTTTCTCTCCCGCCTCAAGGCGACTCATATCGGACAGCGCTTGCAGGAAAAATCCTATGACTATCTGGAGGAGGGGCTCCAAAAAGTGCGCTTCGATCTGGAAAAACGCTCGTTCCGCTTTGCGACCAATCCCTATATTGTCATGTTTTCCTATATCTTTTTAGCTGAAAATGAGGTTCAGAATATCACGCACATTATTGAGGGCATTCGATATGCTATCCCACCGGAAACGATCAAATCCATGTTGATCGGTGTCGATGGATAAAGGAGGTGGTTGCTTATGGCCATTGCAAAAATGAAGCTAGTGGGCGTGGCCGGGATCGTGGAACAGCTCGACGAGTTCATCGAGACCTGCTGTATGGACGGCAATTTTCATCCGGAACCGGCGGCCCAATATCTGCCGGTCGATCTGGGATACACGCCGATGGAAGACGCCAATCCCTACGCCGATATGCTCCAGAAGGTGGAGGAGTTTGCCCACAACGCCCGGTTCGAGATCGCGCCGGTCCGGCATTTGAAACACACACCGACGGATGCAGAGATCCGCGCGTTTGTCGATCAACTCAACAGCGATGCCGGTAAGGCAGCCGCAGGGCGTAAGGATCTGATCGAGCAGCACCGGGCCTGTGAACGAGGAATTGAACAGCTTAAGCACTTTACCAATTTTGAGGTAGATCTGGACGAGGTTTTTAACTGCCAGTATATTAAAGTCCGTTTCGGCCACCTGCCCAAGGATAACTATGAGAAGCTGCTCAATATGCAGGAGGATAACCCCTACGTATTCTTTGTGCCCTGTTCGGTGGACGCATTTGACTATTGGGGAATGTACTTTGCCCCGCGGGAGAAAATCGCGGAGGTCGATCAAATTTTCCAGAACCTGTACTTCAATCGCCTGCATATTCCCGGCGCCGCTGGTACGGCTAAAGAGGGGATTGAGCAGCTGCAAAAAAACAACGAGATTTTGGAGGAAATCCTAAGCAGGATCACCCAGCAGCTGGACGAGTATTGGGCGGAGAATGAGGAGCGATTTATTGAGGTCTATACACGGCTGACCTATCTCAAGGCGGTATACGATCTGCGCAAATATGCCGCAGTTAAAGGGCGTTACTTCTTTTTTGCGGGATGGGTTCCGGCCCGACAGGCCAGGAGTTTTGAGGCAAAGGCGAAAAAGATCCGGCGTTCGGCTTACGAGATCAGCGATCCCGATCCCAAATCACCCTCTAAACCGCCCGTACTGCTGAAAAACAATCCGCTTTTCAAACCCTTTGAGTTTTACATTGAGATGTACGGCCTGCCATCCTATGATGAGTTTGATGCCACCGGATTGGTGGCCGTCACCTATACAATTCTATTTGGGATTATGTTTGGCGATGTGGGGCAGGGGATCGTCCTGGCCATCCTCGGGTTCCTGATGTGGAAGCTCAAAAAGATGGCTCTTGGCAAGATTCTGATCCCGTGCGGCATCGCGGCTACGCTCGGCGGATTTGTATACGGATCCGTGTTTGGCAATGAGACGTTGCTCGATCCCCTGTACACAGCCCTTGGCATGAGCGGAAAACCCGTCGAGGTGATGGATTCCGTTATCGGGCTATTGATCTTCTCAATCGGGATCGGCGTCGTGCTGGTGATCGTAGCGATGTTGATGAATGTGTTCGTCAGCATCAAGCGAAAACAAATCGGCCGGGCGGTATTCCACCACAACGGCGTGATGGGCATCCTGCTCTATGCGTCGCTCGTCACATTGGTGGTTCAACTCTTCACCGGGACAACCGTTGTCCCGACAGCCGCCCTGATTGCCATTATTATTGCATCGGTCATCCTGCTCTTCTTTGAGGGGATTCTCGTCAATCTGATTGACGACCGCCAGCACTGGAGGCCCGAGAGCTGGGGTGACTATATTCTGGAGAATCTGTTTGAGTTGCTCGACTACTTTATCTCCTACATGAGCAACACCATTTCTTTCCTGCGTGTTGGTGCGTTTGTGCTCGTACACGCCGCCATGATGACGGTCGTGTTTGCAATAGCCCAGGGGAATATCATCGTAATTGTTCTGGGCAATATCCTTGTTATGGCGTTGGAGGGGCTCCTCACCGGAATCCAGGCATTGAGGCTTGAGTTCTATGAGATGTTCAGCCGCTTCTACGAGGGCGAGGGCCGGCCGTTCGAAGGCGTAAAGATCGCCTATAAAGAGCGGGCAGATAAAAAGCGCAGCAAAAAATCCATTCAAAAACAAAAATTGGAGGAATCAAAATGAGTATTTTAGCAATTGCAATTCTGGCAGCAATCCCCGTTGTGGGTATCGTAGGTTCGATCGCATTTATGATTTATAAGCATTCCAAAGGGATGCCGACCAAAAAGGCGCTCAAGATGCAGATTGCAACCTTTGCGGCAATTGCCGTAATGGCGACTGTCTTTGCGTTTACCGCCTCTGCCGCCAGCGACAATACGGCGG
>USLQ01000030.1 GCA_900555545.1 uncultured Oscillospiraceae bacterium
CAAGATTGACACTTTGGTTGATTCGCTTCCTTTGTTCGGTTTTTGAGGTATGATCAGAGCGCGGTACTCATTCGAGTACTGCGTTTTTTGTATAGTAGAGCGTGTTGCAAAAGACAATTTTGCAGCGCGCTTTTTCTATACATATTGCTTGATGAATGATAGACAACCGATATTTTTTATGTTACAATGAGCGTAATGATAAAAGTTTTCGTGAGGTTGCCATGGACGTAGAGTTGGTTCGAATTGATATCAGTCAAGCGGAAGAATTGTGGGGAATGCAGATCAAAGCTTTTCAAGATTTGTATAAGAAGTATCAAGATACAGAGACCAGCCCTGCAATGGAGAGCGTCGATCGAGTGCGTATGAAATTAAAACAACCCTTCACCTATTATTACTTCATTGTGGCTGACCGCACAGCTGTGGGGGCAATCAGAGTTGTTGATAAGCACAGGGAAGGAACAGCTAAGAGAATATCCCCCATTTTTATCATGCCGGAGTATAGAAACCTGGGATTGGCACAGGCGGCAATAAAAATAGCTGAACAGATCCATGGATGCTCAAATTGGGAATTGGATACCATCTTACAGGAAAAAGGCAACTGCCATTTATATGAAAAAATGGGTTATCGCAAAACTGGTAAAGTTCGGATTGTCAATGATAAAATGACCTTAGTCTTTTATCGTAAAAATAAATATCCTTTCGAGATTTTTTGAGTGATATCCTCACTGAAAATCAGGAGTATCTAGTGAAAGACATTTGAGCTGGATTTATCGTGCGAGGCGGAATCGGTGATATAATTCTTGGTATGTTAAGATTGAACTTTGTAATGAGAAATGCTAGAAAAAATTTTTCTAGCAGGTCGGTGATGATCTTATGAAATTGGGTATAGTAGCAGATATCCATAATAATGTAGTTGCACTGTATGCGGTTCTCAAGGTATTTGACAATCTGGGGTGTGAGAAAATTCTATGCGCGGGGGATATTATAGGAATCGGTCCATACCCGGAGGAGACAGTGCAGCAAGTTAAGAGTATACCTGATTTGCTGGCGGTTCGGGGAAATCACGAGAAATACTTATTGGAGGGCATACCTTCGGAAATTCCCAACAGTGAGGGAATGGGGCATTCAGAAATGGAGCATCATCGATGGGAACACAGCCTTTTGACAAAATCTTCTGTTGATTTTTTAAGTGGATTGCCGAATTATGTACGTTTCAATGTGTTTGGTAAAAAAATTGTGGTGATGCATTATGGTATGAATCAGCGAAATGAATACATGCAATATATGCCAAACCCCACGGCACGTGATTTAAGGGCGCTGTTTCCCGAGCCGGATGATATCGTGATATATGGACACGACCATACCCAGACAATCTGCCAGTATCGAAACAGGTGGTTTATAAATAGTGGATCACTGGGGTGTCCGGGAAAGGATAGGGACATTGCGCGAGCGGCGTTGCTTGAAATAACCCCCAATGGGCATGTTGCTGTTCAATCGGTAAAGGTTACATATAATGTATCGGCGGTACTTGAAGATATTGAACGGCTAAAATATCCGGCATATGCAGAGATTAAACGGCTTTTCTTTGGTGGTGGATGAAAAGAAAGCGTTTACAGAATAAAATATTTTGGATGGGAATCTTGAATTATGACCATTAATCAGGGAATAAATTACTGCCTGCACAAGCCGGGCGCCTACATCGACCACCCATTTGGCCCGGAATCGACGATTATCAAGGTGGAGAAAAAGATTTTTGCACAGTTTTTCATCCTGCGGGGTGTTGAGAGCGTAACGCTCAACTGCGAGAAAATGCAAGGCGATTTTTACCGCCAGCTGTTCCCGGGCGTCGTGGTACGTGGCTATCACTGCCCGCCCGTGCAGCAGCCGTATTTTAACACCCTGCCGCTCGACGGCTCCGTGTCGGATGCGGTGATCCGGGAGATGATCGACCACAGCTACGCGACGGTGGTGGGCAAGCTGCCCCAATACATCCAGAAAAAATTGGCAGAGATGCAGCCGGGCGGGGATCAGAAATGAAAATCATTGTATTCGACCTCGGCGGGACGCTGATGGAATATCAGGGAATGCCGTTAAATTGGTCTAATTATTATGAAAAAGGATTTCGCCGGATTGCGGAACAATTTTCGCTTTCCGTCACGGCGAAGCAATTGGATCAAGCTTCTGCTGTGATGCGTGCGTGGAACCCGCGCATCCGCCCACGGGAAGAGGAAGTAGATCCCAGATTGATCTTTAAGCAGGCGCTGGCCGGATGGGACTGCATGATTCCAGTTGGGGAGGCGGTCGAGGCCTTTTTTGACGAACTCGAACTGCGGGTGGAAATCTATCCCGATGTCCTTCCGGCACTCCGTCAACTTCGCGCGGCGGGATGGACGATTGCAGCGCTGACCGACCTGCCAACCGCCATGCCGGATGAACTGTTCAAACGTCACATTCAGGAACTGCTGCCGTATTTTGACTGCCATGTGTCCTCGCAGTCGTGTGGATTCCGCAAGCCAAATCCGGCAGGGCTGTACTGGATCGCCGAAAAATATCATGTCCCCGTCTATGAGCTGGTCTTTGCGGGGGACGAGGACAAGGATGAGCGGACAGCGCGAAATGCCGGCTGCCGGTTTATTCGGATCAAAAGGGTAAAAGGCGCAGGGGAGCGATAGGGCGTTACTTGTTTTAACGCAGGGAGTGCTGGACTGAAAATTCAATGGGTCGGTTTACTTTGGATCCATTTTATAATTTTCCGTACATTGTCTTCAATGGGCGCCGTCCCATCCACACGGAGGACGGGGCAGTTTAGTGTTCGCACCCAGTCCTCCACGAGGTGCTCCGGCCTAGATTGGACAAAATCGAAAAAGCGCTCCTCCTGCTCCTGCAAATCCCCTCCGGGGAAAATGCGGTCTCCAAATTTTTGAAAGGATCGATTTTTGACCCGCTGCATCCGGATCTCTTTTGGGGTATGAAGTAAGACGACATACTGAAACAGGGAGCAGATGGGTTCACCGTAATTCCCTTTTACGGCAGTGAACACAAAGTCTTTATGCGCCACAAGTTCTTGCAGGAGAATTTTTTTACTTCCTCATGCGTGCGCGGGGCGGTATAGGGGTTGAGGGCATCTGTGGCCGGGAAATAGAGCGTTTCGTGGTCAATCAAATAAAGATTTAATTTTTCAGCCAACGCTGCCCCCAGCGTGCTTTTTCCCACGCCGTTTAAGCCGCAGATCATAATTCCCGTGCCCATATTTTTTCTCCGTTCACTTCAATTTAATTGCTGCATTTTTGAGGGGGATGTCAAAATGAATCCATATACCAAAAATTTAAACCGGCTGGAATTCCTGGTCACGCTCGCCTGCACGGGCCGCTGTAAACACTGTTCCGAGGGTGAGCACCCGGCGGCAGGCCCATCCATTGACGGCGATGCTGCAGCCAACGTTATCCGTGATCTGTGCACACAATATGATATTCAATCAGTGATGACATTTGGCGGGGAGCCGTTGCTGTGCCGTGACACGGTGTGCAAAATCCACGCCGCCGCCCGAGAAAGGGGAATCCCCAAAAGACAGCTGATTACCAACGGCTTTTTCAGCAGGGAGGAAGAGAAAATTCGCCAGACCGCGACCGGTCTTGCGCAGAGCGGCGTGAACGAGATCCTGCTGTCCGTGGACGCCTTCCATCAGGAGACAATCCCCCTGGAGCCGGTGAAACTGTTTGCCCAAGCGGTGAAAGCTGCTGGTATCCCAATCCGCACGCACCCGGCCTGGCTGGGCGGTCCGGAGGACAAAAATCCCTATAACGAGCGAACGATCGAAATATTGGAGGAATTTTTGCGTATGGGGATTGCGGCATCCGAGGGGAACACGATCTTTCCGGGCGGAAATGCGCTCAAATATCTGGAAGAATATTTTGAACCAGGTGAAAATCCGGTCAGCCCGTATCAAGAAAAACCCGACGATATCCATGCGATCTGCATCTCCCCCGACGGGGATGTCCTCGGTGGAAATATCTATCGGCAGGGTATTTTGGAGCTCCTTGAAAATTACAGGCCATATGGGAGCAAGAGTGAATCATAAGAAATGTGCGGCGTCAGGTATAATCGGAATAGAGTCCGGTTGCATTCCCATTATATCTAACCGCAACACTCAATTTCGCTGTCATAGTACTGTTCCTGAAAATGGACAGCCGCCGCAATTTCCGCGGGATCGAAATGGCATTCATCCGGAGCGGCAACGAGCTTATCCTCCACATCGTTATGGCGGTGGACAATGGCGATGATCCGGGCCGTGTAAGTCTCCACCGGGGCGGCTACACCGAGCAGATACACGTCGAGTTCCTCTCCATCTGCGGAGAAGACATTTGGAATATAGCCGTAATTGACCGGGTAGATCATGTCGGGGTGCTTGGGGTGCGCGCTTCCCAAAGGCCTGTCTATTTTGATCGCAACTGTTTTTCCGAGATAGGAGTGAATGAGCGCTTTTCTCAAAATACCCGTGATAAAATCGCGCTTTCCCTCCGTGTACTTCTCCCGGCCGCGATCAATGGGCGCCTGACGGGCGAGGGCGACTTTGAGCGCCTCATACGCCTTTGCGTCAGAAGGGTGGCTGTTTAGATAATCCCGAAAGTTGATATAATGGATCCAGTCCATGCTGTTCGTGTGGACGACGTGGATAAAGTGCGTCTGCAAATCGCCCGTGCCGTCGTAGCAGCTGCCCGACGCGAAGAGCAGCTGCTCGCCAAGATCTGACTTGGGCCGGTAATAAAATCCGGCGCTGTTGAGCGCCTTTTCAAAGGCGAGGACGCTGTCAAAATGATCGACCGCTACGGCGATATCAATGATCGGCTTGGCCTGGATGGCGGGGATGGAAGTGCTCCCTACGTGCTGGATATCCTGAATCACATCCCCTAAAATGGCTTTTAAGCGGGAAATGGTGCGTTCTGCCTCCATTTCCCATTCTTTTTCGTGTGCACACAGGCTTACCGTTCCTCTTTTTAATCCGATCATCGTGTATCCTCCTACTGATTCTGTTGGAAATGATGAAAAATTGCAAAACAATTACAAATAATTCCAGTGCTGTAACAATCCTTGTAAAGGAGCCTGCCGCGCGGTAAAATGAGGATGGATGGAAAGCAAACGGTTTCCGTATCACAAAAATTCAAAAAGCGAGGTGCCGAGCTATGAAAAAGCGTGCGTATACCCTGCTGATCCTGCCGGTTGTTGCGATCGTTTTGGAGGCGCTGCCGTATGGGGCGGTGCTTCAGTTTGCAGACGAAAGCCAGACGTACCGCAAGACCTTTTCCTACTTTGACGGGACACCCTATGGCTACGCCAACTTTGGCCCGCTGATTGCCGCCGTGCTGACCTGTATCACGCTTTTGCTGGTAATTATCCTGCTGGCCAAAAAGAAAGAAACGCTTTGCACGGGCGTCGCCGTGCTCTCGGGACTGGCGGCGGCCGCATCGCTGTGGGGAAACGTGATGGGATTTTCCGCAGTGGGCCTGCTGATTACACTTGTCCTGGCGGGGCAGTGCGTGCTGAGTGGGTGCCTGCGGAACCGGCTGGAGTGAAAGATGAATTGGATCGGCGGAAAACCAGGACAGAGTGCCGCGCTACGTTATATGGAATGGCCCCCGTGGCAGCGATGAAACGATCGTGGAGCGGGGAGGCCATTCCCTTTTATTTGCTGCTGTGCAGGATTTGAACCGCGCGGCCATAGTCCTTTTTCTTTACATAAAAGACACACGTGTGCTGCTCCCTGGCGCACGGTACGGCGCTCCGCTCCGGACGGGCGGAAAATCGATCGGGATAATCGCTCGTTGCCGGGATCCCATTGTCCCGCAGCAGGCCGCGAATCCGCGCCTCCTCCTCGATGGAATGGGTGACAGCCAGCTCTCTCCTGTTAAACATCGCTCAAGTTCCTCCTCTAAGGCATTGACGTTGATAATGTTATCCTTTATGGGTACGTACAGCCTCACATGAAGCGCAAAATCATTTATGCCACGCTGTCGATATACGCCTGCACATTCCGCTCCACTACAGTAAACGGTGCCGTCCCGCTCTGGAGCAACGCCTGATGAAAGGACTTCTCGTCAAAATTATCCCCCAGCGCCTCCTCCGCCTGTTGCCGGAGCCCGGCAAACTCCTCATAGCCCACATAGTAGGGCTCAAAGGCGCAGGGATTCGCCCACAGCTGGTTGTACTGGCCGGCCGCAGCCTCGCCGTTGATGACAAAGCCGATGCCGTTCAGGTAGTCGGTGAACTCCTGAAGGCTCCATCCGTCATAGTGGATACCGATATCGCACAGGATGATTGCGCAGTAAGTGACGAGTTCGTTCTCCCGATACACATCCAGCAGCGCCGGATCGATCCCATCCAGATAGTCGAGCGCCTCGTACTGCGCATAGACGGCATATCCCTCCGAATATGCCGGCACGTTGGCCACCGCCTTAACGTAGTTGCTCTGGATGTTCTCATACATATAGGCGTACTGGTACATATGGCCGGGGAACCCCTCGTGTGCCACTGTGGAATAGGTGGAAATCGACCCAATTTCGCCCGTGTTGGGATTGACGCGCAGCTGCTGCACGGATCCGCCGTCGAGCGGCGGGATGTTAAAATATGCCGCCACGCCCGAATCCGAGGCAATCTCCTCATTGACCGCCTGGATCTCATAGTTCAGGTTGGACACGGCGGGGAAATCCGCCGTGATCGCCCCCTCTAAATCCGCCAGAATCTCCTCATAGCTTGTATAGCCCGTCTCGGGCAGGGCGCCGGTGAGAACCGGCTCGATCACATCCGGATTTTGCGTAATCAGCTGGCGCAGGCTGTTCATATGGCCGCCGTAGGCCGCTGTCATCATGTCCCGCACCTGCTCCACGGATTTATCGGAGCCGATATTCTGCCGCATCAGCAGCGCATAGTATTCCTTGCCATTTTCAAAGTTGGCCAGGCCGCCTGTGTTATTGACGCCCATCGCCTTTAACTCCTCCATCGTATCGCAGATTGACTGATACGCCGGGAGGAAAGAATCCCGAAACGCCTGCGCCAGACGGGATTTGCAATCCGATTTTTCCTGTTCGGTGGCGGAGAGCGCATCGATAGATGCCTGCATTGCAGTGAGTACAGCGCTATTCTCCCCCTGCTCTACAATGCCGGTGCAATAGTCGGTCACCGCGTCCAGATCCGTCATCAACAGGCCGCGCTTTGCCTGCTCCCTTGTATATGCCAGGGCGCTGTCCACATATGGCTTTACGTCCTGGACAAGGGCGATCAGATCCTCCACATCCTGCATACTGTATATTGTCAAATCGGCAAAAAATGTGGGGATGGCAAAATGGAGTCCGGTCATACTCTGGAAAAGCTGCGTGTAGTAGTCAAATTTAGAATCCGATAGCTGTACCGACAGATCGATCTGGTTTTCAAATGTGTCGTAGATATCCTGCTGCTGCGCAGTGAGCAGGTTCCGGTTGAATTCCTGAAATGCGGCCTGGAGCTCCCGCAGATCGGCCCGCTGCTGCTTCATCACTTCCGGTGTAAAACGCGCGCCAAGGTTCACGGGAATATTTTCGGAATCCACGCCGAATTCCTCCGGATTGCGCAGATAGACATGTGCGGTCGCGTAATCGCTCTCCATCGTACTGACAAACACGTTATTGATAAAGGTATCAAATTGCTGCTGTTCCCACGCGGTTTTTAATTCGGAACAGCCTGAAAGGGAAAACACCAGCAGGAGCGCTGCCGCCAGAGCGGGAATCCTCCGGATTCTTTTCATCGTCTCGCCTCCAAAAAATTTTAGTTTTGCATCTCCATCATATCATATTTATCTATAAAAGTCCCGTGTTTTCACCCCAATTTTGTCAGTCCAAGGAAAATTCACGTGTGGCGGCCTGCTCGCAAAAGCGCTGATCGTGCTCGACAAATATGGCGGTGCTCCCATTCTCCCGCAGCAGGGATTCGATTTGCATCCGCGCGATCACATCGATGTAATTGAGCGGCTCATCCCAGATATAGAGGTGGGCCGGCTCGCACATGCTGCGGGCGAGGAGCACCTCTTTTTTCTGCCCGGCGCTGTACGTCTCAAGCGGGCGGTCAAACAGCTCCCGCGGGAAGTCGAATTTGCGCAGGAGGGTGCGCAGGAGGGTGGGATCCACCCCGGACTGGTCGATATAATCCTC
>USLQ01000031.1 GCA_900555545.1 uncultured Oscillospiraceae bacterium
GGCTCCTCAACAATACTGGCGGTGATCGCATGGCCGCCCAACTCGCGGTATTTTTCCAGGTGCGGGCGCAGGATGTCAAAGTGCTCCTGTGAGAATGGCTCCACCCCATAATAGTCTGCCACACGGTATGGATACTGCCACAGTTCAATATCAAACCGGTAATCCTGCGGATCCGGCGCAGTCAGATCAAGCACCTCCAACGTGTATGGGACGGCCGCCCGTATCCCCGCCGCGGCCAGCACGATCTCACCTGTATAAGTGCCCGGCCGTGCATTCTTTGGCACGGCGAAGTTTACCCACACAGGTTGGATGCGTTGCGCCTCCAGATCCACGGGATCGTCTGACCAGATGACATCCGGATAGGCTCTTCGGCTTCCATCGTCCTGCTTTCCGTTCCCCACAAACGCCTTTGTCTCGCGGATAAAGGCACACACCACGCTTCCCTCAAAGTCACCTGACATTCCGGTGAATTTCCCCGCGGAAACGGTGAGTCCGGTCAATTTCTCCCCCCCGCTGAGAACAGCGATCTGCGCGATGGCGCGGTCATTCTTCCACGCAATGATCTCCGTATGGCTGTCTTGGGCAGCAGCCAATACTTCATATTGATCCTGTGTACATGCAATATCGGTAGAGACCGCTACTGCTTTAAACTTTCCCTGCATTGTTGATTCCTCCTGCAAGCGTAAACTCTCAATTCATCCAGACACCGGCGGCGCGCCCTGTTTTGATTGCAGAGCGGCCCTCTTCCTAAATTTTATAACATAAACGGGCTAAACTTGCAATCCCATCCCTGGGCTCACCCCCGGTCCTGTTCCCCCCAAGGCGCCGGTTTTTCCTCTGGATCCGTTCGGCGATTGTCCAAAATGATGAAACACTCATCGGAAAAACTTGCATTTTTATCCTAATTTTAGGTGAGTGGCTGCTCATTTTTGAAAAATATGAAATTTTTCAAAAAAATATTGCATTTTAGAGATGAGAAGTTTATAATAGAACCCGCATTTAAAAATACACATAAAAGTTTGGAGAGATTTGCATGAGCTATGTCGATGACGTCTTGAACATTGTAGACGCTAAAAACCACCACCAGCGCGAGTTCCGCCAGGCTGTCAACGAGGTTCTCAACTCCTTGCGCCCTGTGATCGAGAGCAATCCGATCTATGAGCAGAAATCCCTGCTTGAGCGTTTGGTCGAGCCTGAACGCGCGACCGTATTCCGCGTATCCTGGACAGACGACGCCGGAAAAGTTCACGTCAATCGCGGCTTCCGTGTGCAGTTCAACAGCGCCATCGGCCCCTACAAGGGCGGCCTGCGTTTCCATCCATCCGTCAATATGAGTATCATCAAATTTCTCGGTTTCGAGCAGATTTTCAAGAATTCCCTCACCGGCTTGCCCATCGGCGGCGGCAAGGGCGGCGCGGACTTTGACCCCAAGGGCAAGAGCGATAACGAAGTCATGCGCTTCTGCCAGTCCTTCATGACGCAGCTGTACCGCGTGATCGGCCCCAACACGGACGTTCCGGCGGGTGACATCGGCGTAGGCGGCCGCGAGATCGGCTATATGTTCGGTCAGTACAAGCGTATCACCGGAAACTACGAGGGCATCCTAACCGGCAAAGGCCTGAGCTACGGCGGATCCATGGTACGCACGGAGGCAACCGGTTATGGCCTGGTCTACATTGTAGAGGAGATGCTCCAGGATCACGGCAACTCCATCGAGGGTAAGACCGTCGTCGTTTCCGGGTCCGGCAACGTGGCGATCTATGCCATTGAAAAGGCCCAGCAATTGGGCGCAAAAGTTGTAACGGCAAGCGATTCCAACGGCTATGTATATGATCCTGAAGGGATCGATGTTGCACTGCTCAAGGAAATCAAAGAGGTGCGCCGCGGCCGTATGAGCGATTACGCCAAAGAGCGTCCCTCTGCCAAGTATTACGAGAAAGGCAACGTGTGGGAGGTCCCGTGCGACGTAGCACTGCCCTGCGCCACACAGAATGAGATCAGCGAGGCAAGTGCCAAGATGCTTGTCAAAAACGGCGTCATTGCCGTAGGTGAAGGTGCAAATATGCCCTCACAGCTGGAGGCCATTGAGTGCTTCCAGGCCAACGGGGTGCTCTTTGCTCCGGCCAAGGCCGCAAATGCCGGCGGCGTAGCTACTTCCGCACTGGAGATGAGCCAAAACTCCGCCCGCCTGAGCTGGTCCTTTGATACAGTCGATTCCCGCCTGAACAATATCATGAAAGACATCTATGCCAATATGTCTGATGCCGCTAAAGAATACGGCCACCCGGACAACTTTGTAATGGGTGCGAACATTGCCGGATTCAAAAAAGTCGCCGATGCAATGCTCGCGCAGGGTATCGTCTGATTCCAACTGCTTATTCTTTCTCTCCCCATAAATCAGTCAAACAGCGCCGGATTTAAGGTCCGGCGCTGTTTGGCTGATATTTTCGATTTTAAGATTGTACGGCCACCAGATAGCGGCAAAGTTTTTTAAACGCAGTGGGGAGCGCAACCTGCTCCTCGAGTGCCGTGCGCGTCACCCACCGCAGCCCCCCCGCCCGCTCCGGGCACTGCACGCGATAGGCCTGCATCCTCCACTCAATATGCGTAAAAATATGGCGCTGGGTTCCGGCCTTTTCAACAGACAGCGTATGGATCCCTCTCTCCGACAGATCAGCCTGAATCTGATCAGGTGTCATCTCCCCCTCCAGGCACGGGAACTCCCACAGACCGCCGAGCAACCCGCCTTCCGGCCGCCTGCGCAGTGCCACATCATTGCCACAGCAGAGCAGTAGAACAGTTTTGGTCTCCTTCCGGCGTTCCGGCTTGGGCGCCTGGACGGGATAATCCATCTGTGTCCCCGAACGGTACGCCCGGCAGAGCCCATTCAACGGGCAGCGTGCACACAGGGGCGCGCCGTTTGGCAGGCAAATGATCGCCCCTAACTCCATCAGGCTTTGGGTAAAATCTCCGCACCTTCCGGCAGGATAAATATCCGCCAGGGCGGCCGTCATCTGTCGTTTGACTGATGGATCCGCAATATCAGCCCTGCTCTCCGTAATCCGGGAGAGAACACGCATCACATTACCGTCCACCGCGGGGACAGGCTGCTCAAAAGCAATGGAGGAGATCGCACCGGCCGTATAGGGCCCAATCCCCGGAAGGGACTGTATATCCCGATACGATACGGGGAATTTACCGTCAAAGTCCTTTACCACAACGCGGGCTGCACGTTGCATATTCCGTACGCGGGAATAATAGCCGAGCCCCTCCCACAGCTTGAGCAATTCCTCCTCCGGAACCTGCGCCAGGCTTTGGATATCGGGCAGGCGCTCCAGAAATCGGTTATAATAGGGAATCACTGTGTCCACCCGCGTCTGCTGCAGCATAATCTCGGATACCCACACCCGGTATGGATCCGTATTTTCCCGCCAGGGCAGGACGCGTTTGCTGACAGCATACCAGTCCAACAGCGGTATGACGATTTTCTCCAGTTCAAAACCGCTCGTGTTGAAGACATTTCCCCTCGCCATATGGTACCCCCATTCTTTTTGTCCCCCTATTATACCCGGTCATAGGAAGCGCTGTCAAATAGAACACAAAAGCGCCCCGATTGCCGGGGCGCCAAATGCCTGGTAAACCGCTATCAATCCACATACAGATGCATGGGCCAGGCCAGATATTCCAGCTCGTCGAGTTTTTCCGCAGTGATATAGCCTGCCGGCGCGTTGAGGATCGTTGGGATCCTGTTGACGACAGACGCACAGGTATGCGCCGGGGTATCCGGCTTTTTGAGCGTAAAGACCGTATCCGGCTCGCCGGTGATCTTCCAGTCACACATATCGCCGTCGTCCGGGCCGTAGACCTTACCGATACACTGCGTCTCGATCACCGGGCCCTGGAAGGTCTCCGTCGTGACAACAGCGCTCATACCGATGCAGTTGCCCTTGGGGATCGTCTGACCGGTCGTCTCGCACCAGAGGTCTTTATCATAAAAATAGGGCACGCACTTCTGCGTGTTGGATTTGATCGTCAGGCCGAGCTTGTTGCACAACGCCTCGTTGGAGTTCCAGACGTAGGAGGGCTCCAATGTGGTGGGATGGGCGATTTTCTCTTCGAACTCCTCCGGGGTCATCCCTACGCCGTGGGCGTTTGCCAGCGCAAGGCCGTAGTCCTCCACGTTGTAGCTGACGGCGCCCTCAATCTTATCAATCCGGTGGACAGCGCCCGCAACGGTACCGATCCAGTTGACCCAGAAAATATCCTGCATCCCGGTGCCGGCGATGGTGCAACCGTTCTCCTTGGCCATTTTATCGAGCCGGTTTGTGATGGCGGATGATGTTGTCCACGGGTAGATGGCCTCCTCGCACGTGGTGACCACATTGATCCCACGGGAGAGGCATTTTTCAAAGTGCTCCTGCACATCGCTCATAAAGCTGAAAAGCGTCACAACGGCGATATCCGCATCGCACGCGTCTAGGACGGCGTCCGCGTCGCTGCTGATGGGCACATTCAGTTTGACACCCAATCCGGCATAATCGCCCACATCCATCCCGACGATCTCGGGATTCACATCAATGGCACCGACGATCTCCGCGCCCTTCTCGTACAGATAGCGCAAGGTGTATTTTGCCATCTTTCCGCAGCCATACTGGACTACACGAATTTTCTCTCGATTCATCATGCTTGATCCCTCGCTTTGAAATTTAAATTCACCACAGACAGTATACCCATCTGCGATCGCCTTTAGTATAGCGCGGGGCAATTTTAAAATCAATTCGCAAAGTTTCCATTTTTTAGATTGCATATTTGTTAAAAACATAACAAAGAATTTTCCCTCAACAATTTGGTGTAACTTCGCCCTTGACATTTCCCCACCAAAGAGGTATGATTAAAAAGCAAAAGGTATAAATGCCGCCTGTGTGAGATACAGTAGAAGGGAACGGTATTTTAGGCCTTTAATACCCTACCGGGGTACTGTAATTGTCCTGCACATTCACGTCCGAAAGAAGGTTTTTATAGATGAAAAAGGAATGTTTCGATGTCACCGGCATGACATGCGCCGCCTGCTCCGGCGTACAGGAGGTCACCGTCAATCTGTTGAAAAACAGCATGACTGTCACCTTTGACGAGGCAGTGGCCAGCGAGCAATCGATCATCTCCTCCGTGGAAAAGGCGGGCTATGGCGCCGCCGTCCAGGAGTCCAAAGCCTCCACAACTGGGAATCCCGGCCCCAAAAGAGATCCCAACGCCATCGCCCGGCAGGAGTACCGGCGCGTGCGCACCCGGTTGATCGTCTCCGCAATCTTTGCCGTGCCGCTCTTTTACATCTCCATGGGGCACATGATGAACTGGCCGCTCCCCAGCTTCCTGCTGGGAGAGGCAAACGCGATGACGTTCTCCCTGGTTCTCTTCCTGCTCCTGCTTCCGATCGTGATTGTCAACGCCAAATTTTACCGTCAGGGTTTTAAGGCCCTGTTTCACGGCGCGCCGAACATGGATTCCCTGATCGCCATTGGCTCCGGCGCTGCGATCGTGTATGGGATCTATGCCATGTTTAAGATCAGCTTCGGTCTCGGCCATGGCGACATGGAGACGGTACATCACTTTATGATGGATCTGTACTTTGAGTCCGCCGGCATGATCTTGACGCTTATCACCCTGGGCAAGTTTTTCGAGGCGCGCGCCAAAGGAAAGACGTCCGACGCCATCACCCGGCTGATGGATCTGGCCCCCAAGACTGCCACTGTGATCCGCGACGGTCAGGAGCTTGAGATCCCCGTGGAGGAAGTCCGCCCTGGTGATATTCTAATCGTCAAGGCCGGGAAATCCGTACCCGTGGACGGTATTGTGACGGAGGGGACCTCCTCCGTGGACGAATCCGCCCTGACGGGCGAATCCATCCCCGTGGAAAAGCAGCCTGGCGACACCGTCATCGGCGCGACGATCAATAAGTCCGGGTATTTTAAGATGCAGGCGACCAAGGTCGGTGAGGATACGGCGCTCTCCCAGATTGTAAAGCTGGTGGACGAAGCCACCAGCTCCAAAGCGCCTATTGCCAAGCTGGCCGACAAGGTGAGCGGCGTATTTGTTCCCGCAGTCATCGTGATCGCCGTGATTGCCACCATCGCCTGGCTGATCGCGGGATATGGCTTTGAATTTGCCCTGTCCATCGGCATCTCCGTGCTGGTGATCTCCTGCCCGTGCGCCCTTGGGCTTGCAACGCCAACCGCCATCATGGTGGGTACCGGCAGGGGCGCATCCAACGGCATCCTGTTCAAATCCGCGCAGGCACTGGAGACTGCACACAGCGTCAAAACCGTAGTGCTCGACAAGACGGGGACGATCACACAGGGCAAGCCTGTGGTCACAGACATCGGCGCAGTGCACGGCGTCGGTGCACAGCGTCTGCTGCAAATCGCTGCCTCGCTCGAAAAGATGTCCGAGCACCCACTGGCGGAGGCCATCACCGCCGAAGCCGAGCAGCAAAAGGTTGCGCTGCTCCCCGTGACAGACTTTGCCCAAATCCCTGGACAGGGGATTGAGGGTAAAGTGGACGGGATGTACTGTCAGGCCGGGAATCGCCGCCTGCTTGAGCGCGAAGGGATCTACTCATCGAACTTGGCACAGCAGGAGGCGGCGCTGGCCGAAGCCGGAAAGACACCGCTCTTCTTCCTCTGCAATGGGCGGCTGATCGGTCTCATCGCAGCGGCTGATCCAGTCAAACCGAGCAGCCGCAGCGCCATTGCTGAGCTCCGACTGATGGGAATCAAAACGGTGATGCTCACCGGCGACAATGAAAAAACAGCCCATGCCATCCAGCATCAGGTTGGGGTGGACCGCGTGATCGCGGAAGTCCTGCCGCAGGATAAGGAACAGGAAATCCGCCGCCTGCAAGAGAGTGGCCAAAAGGTCGCCATGGTGGGCGACGGGATCAACGACGCCCCGGCCCTCGCCCGCGCAGATGTTGGCATCGCCATCGGTGCGGGAACGGACATCGCCATCGAGTCCGCCGACGTGGTACTGATGAAGAGCAACCTGGCGGATGTGGCAACTGCCATCCAACTGAGCCGATCCGTCATCCGAAACATCAAGCAGAACCTGTTCTGGGCGTTTTTTTACAACACGATCGGCATCCCAATTGCCGCGGGTGTCTTTTTTCCCGCATTCGGGCTCAAGCTCAGCCCGATGATCGGCGCATTGGCGATGAGCTTCAGCTCCGTATTCGTCGTATCGAACGCCCTTCGGCTGCGCTTTTTCAAACCGAAACATCAGCAGTCCGGGGAGGATACAACTGGTCTTTCTATTGACAATGCGCTCCGCACCTTTACGATTGAGGCGCCGGAGCAGAAAAATAAGGGAGTGTTTATGATGAAGAAAGTTATTCAAATCGAAGGGATGATGTGCGCCCACTGCGTCAAACACGTACAGGATGCCCTGACCGCCGTGCCGGGTGTCACCGGTGTTGAGGTGAGCCTGGAGGGGAAGAACGCCGTTGTCACCGGAGGGGATCTTTCCGGGGAACAGCTCACAGCGGCTGTCAAGGAAGCGGGATACGAAGTGACAGGGATTGAGGGCGCATGAGGGCGGATAAGGCGTCTGTCACGCACAAGCTGAAAATCGCCCGCGGGCAGCTGGACGGCATCCTGAAAATGATAGAGGAGGACCGCTACTGTGTGGATATCTCCAATCAGCTCATGGCGACTCAGTCCCTCCTCAAGAGCGCCAACCAGCAGATCCTGCAGGCTCACATCCGCAACTGTGTACGCGAGGCACTGGAGACGGACCGGCCAAATCCCAAACTGGAGGAGGCACTCCAACTGCTTGAAAAAATGGCGCAATAGTGCTATCATTTATTATATTGAGGTATCCCGTGGAGCGGCAGGAGCCCAGCCGCTCCACTTTTTATCTTTTTGGCGTAAAGTGAGGGATAAACATGCAATTGAGCGATGGCAAGCCGGGATCCTGTTATGCGATTGAACAGATCGCGCTGCCCGTGGAGATGGAACACCGTCTGGAGGCGCTCGGAATGACGATCGGGACTAAAATCTCCGTCATCAACCGAAAGGGCCGGGGCATTTTGATTATCAAGCTGCGCGGCACGCGCTTTGCCCTGGGTTATAACATCACAAAAA
>USLQ01000032.1 GCA_900555545.1 uncultured Oscillospiraceae bacterium
CAGCGCCCAATAAAATCGCTCCCTAAAAAAGATTTTCCCGCAGCCTTTGGCCGGATACATTCCACAGGGCTGCGGGAAATCGGATGGGAATTTTAAAAGAGCTCTTGACAAAACACGTTTTAATATGTTAAAATGAGTTTCGCATCACGTGGAGAGATACCGAAGTGGTTATAACGGAACGGTCTTGAAAACCGTCGTACGGCAACGTACCGTGGGTTCGAATCCCACTCTCTCCGCCAACCTGCACACAAATCCATATTTTTAATAATTTAGTTACCATGGAGAAGTACTCAAGTTGGTGACGAGGCGCCCCTGCTAAGGGCGTAGGTCGGGAAACCGGCGCGGGAGTTCGAGTCTCCCCTTCTCCGCCAGAAAAAAGCACGCTTTCGCGTGCTTTTTTCAATGAAATAAATCTCCGCGGGATTTGTGAAAGATGCCCGTGGCATATGCAATAGCTTACGCTATGAAATACACTGCGGTGTATGGGGATTTATTTCATTTCATTTTCTGCGAAGCAGGAAATTTCATAATCCGTAGGATTCTTTCATATCGCACAGCAATATTTCATTCGATGTGTAATACTATTCGTTCTAAGTCTACTAAAACATTTTCCAAAACTGTGGTTTGAATAACTTTGCAGGAATTCAAAATTCTCTGCCAAAACCGCAAATATACTCTTTTTCATGTGGCTCTCACAAGTTAAAAGCTACATTTTAAGAAATCGAAATGCAGGTTCTTCTATTTTTTAATCTTGAGCCCACTTTCAATCGGATCTCGTAACAATCGGATATCATCAGCAAAAGCTCGCAGCATCAACAACTGCGAGCTTTTTGTTTACATGAGAATTTTAAAACAGATCTTGGGGAAGATCGCGTTCAATGGGCGCTATTTCAAGCGGAGGAAATCCTTCCGGTACGCAACGCCGAACGCCTCCGCAATCTCCTGCAACTGGTCGTCACGGATCGTATTGATGCGCGGACGGTTACAGGTGAGCATATAGATTTGAGCAGCCTTCTCCACTGTCTCGATCAGGCCAAAGGTCTCATCCATCGTTCTGCCCGCTCCATAAATCCCGTGCATCCCCCAAATGACGAGGCGGTATGTTCTCATCTTCTCCGCTGTGGCCTCTCCAATGGAATTGGTCCCGCAGAGCATCCAGGGCAGCACGCCCACACCGTCCGGGAAAACGACGATGCACTCCGTGCACATCTCCCAAAGCGTATGGGTCAACTCTTTTTCGTCCAGCGGATGGACATAGTTCATCGCCAGCGTATGGGTGGGATGGCTGTGCATCACAACCCGGTTCTCGGGATCCACGGACAGCCGCGCCATATGGCTCATCAGATGCGCGGGCAGTTCACTGGTAAACTTCCCCCCGTCGGAATATCCCCACAGCAGTTCGGCAGTCGTCCCGTCCTCCGCAATACGGATGATCCCGAGGTTGGTTGCCGGGTCGGACTGCACATTTTTAAAATATTTTCCCGTACCGGTGACGATAAAATACTTCCCGACCAGCGGTTTTGCCTCAAATCCGGTGGGGATGGTTCGGAGGACGTGGTTTAAATCCAAATATTCCGCTACCTCCGCTTCCTCAAGCAGATAGCTGATGTTCCCTCCGTTGCGCTCATCCCAGCCAAGCCGGTACATATTGGCCGTTGTATCACACATCTCTTTTACAAACGGAGCCGTTAAAATATCCTTCATTGCCGTGCCTCCAAAATGTCTTTTTCATACTGATGCACTTCCGGCAGGTAATCCTCTGTCATCCCCTGCCGGTTCAAGTATTCGTTCCACACATCGCCAAAGGGCATCACTTTCATCTTTTCCTGAAGCACCATCAGGCCGGTGAAATCGCTGTTGTCCTGCATGGATCTCATCTGTTCATTCGGCTGGAGCAACGCAAAGAGCAACGCCTTCTGCACGCCGGTCACCCACGCGCTGATCCGGTTGATGGATGCATCAAAATAGTCTGTGGCGATAAACACGCGGTCAAGCGCATTGTTCCGGACAATCTCCTTGGCAATCTCTCGCGTTTCATCGTCAAAGAGCACCACATGGTCGGAATCCCAGCGCACCGGTCGGGTGACATGGAGCGCCAAGTGGTCGTGGAACAGCAGCATGCTGGATATCTTATCCGACACCAGCTCCGTCGGATGATAATGGCCGTTATCCATCAGCGGTGTAATCCCCTTCTCCGCTACGTAATTCATGCAGAACTCCGCACTGCCGACGGTGTAGGATTCCAATCCGATTCCGAACACCTTGGACTCCAGACAGACAAATACCTTCTCTTTATCATAGGGGATGGACAGAATTTCGTCAAGGGACTGTTTGAACCGGCGGCGCGGCCCCAAGCGGTCTGCCGGAATATCCTTGTATCCATCCGGGATCCAGATATTCATCACACACGGGATCCCCGTCTGCCCGGCAAAATACTGCGCGATCTCCAGGCAGCGCTTGCCGTGCTCTACCCAGAAAGTACGCACCGTTTCGTCCGGGGAAGAGAGCGTCAGGTTGTCCCGCACCATCGGATGCGAGAAAAATGTGGGATTAAAATCGATCCCCACGCCGTGCGCCTTTGCAAAATCCACCCACTTGGCAAAATGCTTTGGCTGGATCCGGTCTCGGTCAGCGAACTCCCCCTCTTCAAAAATGGCATAGCTCGCGTGTAGATTGAGCTTTTTGCGCCCTGGGATCAGGGAAAAAGCACGGTCCATATTGGCCATCAATTCCCTCGGGGTGCGCGCCTTGCCGGGATAGTTCCCAGTGGTCTGGATCCCGCCGGAGAGCGCCTCCTTCTGATCGAATCCCACCACATCGTCCCCCTGCCAGCAGTGGATCGACACGGGGATATCCTTTAATGTATCAAGAGCCCGCTCCGTATCCACGCCGCATTCGGCGTACAGCGCACGTGCGCTCTCATATCTGTGATTCATACAATGACCTCCTTCATGTGAAACGACGACTGAACCAGCGACCGCGCCGCGCCCAGACTCATCCCCTTATCCGCCATCAGCTGGGAGAGGATATTCCCGGTGGCCGTAGCCTCTTTGAGTCCCGTAAAAACGGGCTTGCCGGTGTATTGGGCTGTCAGCCGGTTCAGATAATCATCCTTACTCCCGCCGCCGGCAATCACGATCCGGTGGATCTGATTGCCGGTAAGCGATTCGATCTCCCGGACCGTCTCCGCATAGGCCGATGCAAGGGAGTGATACGTGCAGTTGAGAATATCCCCCAGCCCGGCCTGCGACAAACCGGCAAGGCTCTCAATCACTTGGATCATGCTGTCCGGCGCGGTGAGCGACGGGTGATTGACATCAAAAATGCGGACGCATGCACTCCGCATGGCGAGTTGCATCATCTCATCATACGTCCGATTCCCGCATAGATCCCGGCGGATATTCTGGAACAGCCACGTACCCATGATATTTTTGAGCACCCGATACCGATGTTCAATGCCGCCCTCATTGGTAAAATTCCACTTGCGGCTTTGCGCTGATATGACAGGGACTTTGGACTCTGTCCCCACAAGGCTCCACGTACCCGAGGAGATGAACACCCCTGACTCATCCAGCGGGCAGGCGGCGACAGCGCTCGCCGTATCGTGGGAGGGACACACACGCACCAGCGCGTTGAATCCCGCCTCCTGCTGAAAAGATTGGCTGAAATCCCCCACCGGCGTTCCCGGCTCACAGAGCGGGGAAAACAGCCGGGACGGAATCCCGAGGCGTTCCAATATTTCGCCATCCCACTGCCCCTCCCGCGCATCGACCATGGCAGTGGTTGTGGCGTTTGTGTACTCGTTTACCGCCCGGCCGGTCAGGCAATAGGCCAGATAGTCCGGGATCATCAGGAACCGCGCCGCACGATCCAACCGGCCGCTGTCCCGGTCGCAGCAGAGCTGATACAGGGTGTTGAAATCCTGCTTTTGGATCCCTGTACGCCTATAAAGGTCTGTAAAGGGCAGTTCCTTTTCAATCTCTTCTGGAATGTTTTTTGTCCGGCTGTTCCGGTAGGCATAGACCGGATCCATCCGCGCCCCCTCCCGGTCGAGCAGTACATAGTCGACGCCCCAGGTGTCAATGGCAACGGATACAGGCAGCCGCCCAAGCTGCGCGCATTTACGGATCCCGTTTTTCACTTCCCGGATCAGCGATTCCATATCCCATACAAGTCCGGAATCTGTCTGCTTTACGCCATTGGGGAAGCGATAGATTTCCTCCAATCGAAGTGTTCCATCCTCCATCCATCCGAGGATATGCCGGCCACTGGAGGCGCCGATATCAATGGCAAGATAATACTTTTTCAAAATGGCCTCCTGTTATTCTTATAAATTATTGTCCACACTCAAATACGAACCTTTTGTAACGGCGCAGGGGATATGTTCTTGCACCCTTTACCTCCAATACCAGATGGAACACTCCGGTCCCGAAAAAGCCGATTGATACACGTGCTGTATTTTCTCCCGTCAGGTGTGTTTTCTCAAGGACATTGTCAGTCTCCGGATACCAGAACCACCGGAATTCCAGCGACACGCCATCTGGACTTTTCGAATTGCCGGCATCTAACACAATGGTATCTCCTGATCTCACCTGAATCCTCTCTGGCGCATTCACCCGAACCACTGGCGCATGGGAACACTGTATAAATTTATCGGTGAGTGTCCACTCCATCCGTGCAGCAAAATCATACTGAAAGCCGCTTCTCCAGCGCCACAGGCTCGCCTGTGGACTATGATGCATTACGCCATCGCGTCCCAATACGTCATCTGCTTCCCCCACCCAAACTGGTGTACCCTCCGGTGAAACAACCTGCCTATACCTTCCTGACCAACCACCATAATCCGGGCGCTCAGGAACATTCAAACCGTTCGGTATCAGACCCAAAAACGCCGGTGTATCCCCTTCCATGATAAAAACTGTTTTTGGATATTGTCTGCCAAGCGGACCTTTGGAACGGATATATTTTTTGAGCCACTGCGCACTGATCATGTCCGTATCCGCACCAGCAAATCCACCGGGGCGGATACCATCCTCACTACCGTGTCGATTCCTATCCGCCGAAATTCCCGGCCAAACTGCCCGAAAATAATCTTTTGCGCCCGAAACCGTTCCATCAGAAGGAGTGACAATATAGAACAGACGATTCCCGTACTGCTCACGGATCCATTTAGCGCTGTTATCTTGATCGGAAATGGAGTGAATGCGAATTTTGGATAGAAAGGCGTTCAATTCCAAAAGGCTGCGGGTTTGACCAACCTGCCAGATTGCTTGAGCCAGAGTATTTGCTCCGCCCCATAGGCCAATCCATACCGGGCGTGGATCCGGATCATCAACTGCCTCTATGATCCGACGCACACCGGGATTATCCATGTATTTTTCCCCTGCAAAACCGTCCCCAGGTGCCCGGCCATAGGATGGAATTCCCAAACACAGGATCTTTTTTAGCCGCTCCATGCTGGGATACCCATCACTATGGCAATCTAAATTAGGTTTTACCGCACCGTAGGCTTTCAAAATCCTCCTGACCAATGCAAGCGCGCGTTTCCCACCGCCTTTTTTCACAAAGCAGGAGCTGCAAAGAATAATCCCTTCCAGGTCAATCTCATTGGTGTAAAGCAACAAACGGATCAGGCTCTGAATATCGTCCTTTTCCGCCCAAGGGAGATAGCTTGGGTTGATATCGGTCAATACGATGTATCGATTTTTTTCCACATCAACTCTCCTTCTGATCTCCATCATGATAGGTCATCGTTCCGGCATGCTGTTGATATACCGCACCGTCCGGCAGACGGATCTCCGCCGTACAGTTCGCGGGAATTACCACCTCAAACAGGTGCTTCCCCCCGTCTATGCGCCAGCCGCTCTCCACACGTCCATACACACTGTCATAAGCCGCGTGCGCATGTGTGAAGTGCCCGCCGGGCTTTGGGGCGATCACAAAGTGATTTTCCCCGGCGATCTGTATCCCGCACATCTGCGAAAACAGCCATTCACACACCGCACCCTTTGAGTAGTGGTTGAGTGAAGCCACTCCGCCCTGCGCCTCGATACCTTCCCAGCTCTCCCAAATTGTATTGGCGCCCATTTTGGTCATGAACAGCCAGCCGGGCATTTCCTCGTTCTCCAACAGGCGGTAGGCGTAGTCAATCCCCAAATCCGCTAAAACGTAGAGAATAAAGGGGGTGGACAAGAAACCCGTCCCCAGCCGCCAGCCGTAGTGATCCAGCGCCTGGATCAACCGTTTTTGGGCAAATTCCGTCTGTTTTTCATCCAACAGCTTCATATAAAGCGGGCGGACAAGCTTTGCCTGCCGGTCGGTATCAAGGGAATATTTTGGGGTTTCAACCAGCCTGCGGTAGCCGGAGCGCGCCCGTTCCGCGTACTTTCGGTACGTCAGCAAGTCTGCCTTTTCCCCCAGCGCCTCGGCGATCTCCGCCATATGCTCGAGCATATAGACCATGTAGGCCGTTGTCTCCTCCGGGTGCGGACTGACAAAGTCGGAGATCTGGAAGGCGTTGACATCCACCGGCTCCGTCCACTCCCCATAGGACTGCCCATAGTTGGCGATATCCTTCCTGTGCCGGAAGCCAACTCCTGTCGGCAGGGCGGTGGGGTACCATTTGCCGAGCGTTTTGATTTTAAACCATGCATATTTACGCATCTGCGCATAGTGTTCCCGGAGAACCCGCAGATCTCCGTACTGCTTCCAAAGGCGGTACGGGATGAGTACGCCGGCATCCGACCAGCCCGGCGAACCATCCATTGCATTCATATAGAAGTCGATCCCCCCGGGCGGGGTGATCTGGCGGAAGCATCCGTTTTTGCGCTGCCCGTCGCACATATCATCCATATACTTGCGGCCAAACGTATCATAGTCAAACAGGTAGCTCGCCGTGTTGACAAAGAGCTGTGCATCACCCGTCCACCCGTGGCGTTCGCGCGTAGGGCAGTCCGTGGGTATATCGAGCAAGTTCCCCTTGGTAGACCAGACCGTCGCCTGAACAAACCGGTTGAGCAGCTCATTGGAGCTGTCGAAAAATCCGGTCTGCGCCATATCGGAGTATACGGCGATGGCTGCGATCTCCTCCGCACCGATCTCCACATCGGACTCCACCTCCGCATACTGGAATCCGAATACGGCAAACGTCGTTTTATAGTGGTTTTCACCCTCCCTGCAGGTGTAATCGACCGCCTGCAAAGGTGTTGCAAAATCCTTGCGGGTGCACTGGATGTTTTTCAGCGTCAGATTGCCGTCCGCATCCAGCATCTCCCCACAGCGGATCCGGATCCGCTGCCCCCGGTGCGCCTGCACCCGAAACTCCAGCCAGCCCGCAATATTTTGGCCGAAGTCATAGAGCCGGCGCCCGTTTGGCGCAACGGAAACAGTCGGGTGAAACCGCTCATGCTCGGTGACAGGCACGTTATTGGAGGCGGACGGCACCACGGAATGCCGCGTGACAGCCGCAACGCGATTATATGTGGGCGTTTTGAATGCGGCGACGGTTTCGCCATCCTTATTGTCGGCAAATCGGATCGGGCCGTCGTCAGACCACTGCCAGCTCTCATCCGAACAGATCATTTCCGTCCGGCCGTCCTCATAGCGGAGCTCCAATTGGGCCAAAAGTTTGGTTTGAGTTCCATACTGGTTTTTCAAGCCCCAGGCACCGCAGCTGCCGCGGTACCAGCCGTCCGCAAGCTGGACGGTAATCGTGTGACCGCCCACGCCCAGCCGGTCCGTCACGTATGTCTGATATTGCACACGCTTGCGGTAATCCGTATGCCCCGGCGCCATACAGAAGTTTCCGATTTTCACGCCGTCCAGACAGGCCTCATAAAGCCCGCAGGCCGTGATGTACAGCCGGGCGCTTTGCAGCTGCCCCTGCACGGTAATCGCCCTGCGAAAGCAGTCCACAGGATAACGGCGCCTGCGGTTTACCCGATAATCTCCGCTGATCCACCTGGCCCGCCAATCCGAAGCCTCCAGCAGCCCCATTTCAAAAAATGCCGGCTCCG
>USLQ01000033.1 GCA_900555545.1 uncultured Oscillospiraceae bacterium
AGGCCATCCGTACCGTTCAGCAGGCGGAGGCGGATGCGATTCGCATGATCAATGAGTCGTCTCCCGGTGATGCGCTGATTGCTTTGCGCGGCCTGGAGGCTTTTGCCAAGGCGGCTGACGGCAAGGCAACCAAGATTATTATTCCATCCCAGATCCAGTCCCTGGCCGGTCTCGTCACCAGTGCGGCAGAGCTTGTCAAGGATGTGGAGAATGCAAAGGCAGAATAAGTTTAATTCTTGCATTTTGTGTCCCTGATTCGTTTGTGCGAATTGGGGACTTTTTATATCAGTTTGTAAAAGGAAGAGCTATTTTTTGTTTTACGATTGTGCTCTGCGGATAAATATGGTATACTTTTACCATCACACGCTTTGGCGTTCGGTGGAAAGAGGAGAAAAACGATATGGCAGATTATATCACTTCCTGGCGGGAGAAGATTGGATATGGTATCGGCGCAGTTGGGCTGGATCTGAGTTATGGGATGTTCTATTCATTCCTTTCCTATTACCTGAGTTCGGTACTTGGATTAAAAGAGGGCTTTTTACTGCTGCTCACGCCGCTTGCACGGATTTGGGATGGGATCAATGACCCGATGATGGGCACGATTGTGGACAACACGCGTACCAGAATGGGGAAATACCGCCCGTGGATCGTTATTGGTACCTGCGCAAACGCGATTGTGCTCTCCCTGCTCTTTACGAGCTTTGGCATGAGCGGGACAAAGCTGTATGTCTACATCGCGTTTATGTACGTGCTGTGGGGGATGACCAACACAATGGCGGATATTCCATACTGGAGTATGGTGCCTTCCTTTACAAACGATCCCAAGGACCGTAATATGATTTCCACCGTCGCGCGGACTTTTTCCGGTATTGGTCAGGGGTTGATCACGATCCTCACGCCTCTTGTGCTCCCGTTGCTGAGCGACGGTATGACCACGGAGGACGGATATAGCGCCAGTGGATTCAGCCGTTGGGCTATTATCTGCTCCATCGCTCTGGTGGGTTTTGCGCTGATTTGCGTCCTCTCCACGAAGGAACGCAACGTCGTCTATAATGAGAAGCAAAAATTTAGTTTCAAGCAGATTTTTGCCGTGATCAAGAATAACGACCAGCTTGTTGTTTTCATGATTTTTGCCATGCTGTCCAATGCGGGGTGGTACCTGACCTCCGGCACAGCAGTCTATTATTTTACGGATGTCCTGCGTGAGCCGACGGCTCAGTCCCTGTTCCAGACGATCGGTGCGGTCGGCAGCGCACTTGGCCTTTTGGTAATCCCTGTCCTCTCCAAGTGGTTCTCCAAAAAGCGAATTTATCAGATCACACTGGTCATTGCCATTGTTGGGTATGTGCTCATGTACCTGTTTGGCCCGATCCTGAAGATTACGATCCTGCTCGATATTTCCTATATCATCTCTTCCACTGGTATTGGAGCTATGTTCGTCTCCCAGACGATCTTCTTGGCCGATATTGTGGACTATGGCGAGTACAAATCCGGCAAGCGGAATGAGAGTATCACTTTTTCCATGAAGGGCTTCCTGCAAAAGATGGCCTATACCATCCAGACGATTATCCTGTTCGGTGGACTCGGCCTTGTCAATTATAACGAGCAGATTCAGTCTGCCGGCCGTACCATTAACACGGTGACGCAGAACGCCATCGGATTTATCGCGTTCGGATTCCCGGCCGTACTGATTCTGATCTCCCTGATCATTTTCAGCAGGAAGTTCAAGCTTTTCGGCGAACTGGCACAGAAGGTGCACGACCATATCAGCGAAAAACGTAGCGCAGAACACGCAGAGCGCAGTCAAAATACCTGAGTATTCATATTTTACCCAAAAGACAGCAGGGCGGAGCCGCAGCGTTCTGCCCTGCATGCTGTTTAGAAGAATCTGTAAGGGAAAGGCGGTTTCAGATTATGACCAAAATCATGCAGGTAATGCCCCTTTGGGGTCCCTACTCCAAAAAGTACAGCGGCATCTCCCGGATCGTCCATCACACTTCGGAAGAAGGGGTGCGCTTTGATCTGGTAGTCAGCCCGGCGGTTTCCAACACAAACGCCTGTCCGCCCAATGTGACCATCCCGGTTGGCGTTCACCCCTGGACTGCCAAAAGCGACTATTCCCACTATTCCTACCGCTGCGATTTGGAGTGGAAGGATGTCATCTACGCCGATGTCTCCTTTACGCGCCTGGAGGGGGAATTTTCAATAACTCCGAGTTGATTCAGAACTGCCTGGTGAATTTTTTCGCCGCCATCGAGTATCCCACGCGCAGGACAACTTCCGTCTGCCTACCGGACCGGCATATCCTGATCGATGCGCTCGACTACGATTCCTACTCCTACCACACGCCGCGTCCCTGGGATGAGGAGTGCATGGACGCGATGAAAAAGGGGGAGTTTTTCGACGACAGTTTTACCGGCCACCGTGGCCTCGGCGACCGGGATGACAACCGCTATATTCTGCCCAAGTATCCCAAATTTGGTGAGGAATGTGGCGATATGGTCACCTATGAGCTGCCGGATCTGACGGGGTTTGTGCATCCCGTTCTCACGGTGCGTTACCGTACGACCGGGGAGCAGGACGCCGCCTTTGATCTCAACGGATGTCCAGTCCAGTTCCCCATTACGGGCAATGGATTGTGTTTAAAGACGATCAACCTTGCGGATTATAAGATCGATGACGGGAAACTTGCGTTCACCGCGCGCGGTACGGGTGGGATTGAATTCGATTTTCTCGCCGTTACGGAGGCAGAAGAAGCAGATCAAATTACAATTTCGGAACAAAAGCATCCGTTCCTGCCGCAAATTGAGTCCTCTGTCGGGGAGGAGGGGGCGTGTGCGTCCTATCATTACGACGGTGTGGCGGAGCCCTTTGTGCTGCGCACTTTCAATGCGGATACCCGCTTCCGGGATTTCCCAACCGGATCTCTGGAGGATAGCCCCACCTCCCGCATCACACAGCCAGATGAGAGCTTCGGCGATATGATGGAACAGTTTTCCGGCTCATTTGCCCCCAAGCACAGCGATGATGGTTTTTACCACAACACGGTGGTGCATACGATCTATATTGAACCCCATAGTTCCCATGTCGAGTATGCGGTGATCTCCTGTGGCCCATGCACTTACCGGACGCCCGAGGAATATGAGCAGATTTACCGCCGGGCGCAGGCGTCGCTGGAGCCGCTCGGTTATACAAAGGCGGGGGAACAATACGCCTTCTCAAACCAGTTGCTGCGCGCCGCCATGTTCCAAAATGTGGTTTATCCGCTCTACTGCCACGGTGATTACGTGGTTCACCACACGCCGGGCAAGCGCTGGGATTCCTTCTATACATGGGATTCCGGGTTTATCGGACTGGATATGGCCCTGTTTGAGCCCAAAATCGCGGATGCTATCCTTGATCTATATTTAAGTGATTCAAATAATAAGGATTACGCTTTCCTGTTGCACGGCTCTCCTGTGCCGGTCCATCTGTATCAATACTTTGAAATGCTCAATCACACCAATGATAAGTCGCAGCTCTATACCTATTATGAGCGTGCCAAGCTGTTCTATGATTTCCTGGCTGGTAAGATCCGTGGTTCGACGACGGCAAAATTTAAAAGCGGCCTGACGACTACGTTTGATTATTTCTACAATTGCAGCGGCATGGACGATCTCCCCCCGCAGAAGGCGATGTACCAGGAGGGATTGCAACGCGTATGTACCCCGGCCATTTCCACTTCCCAGGTGATCCGGTGCGCCAAACTGCTAAAGATCATTGCGTCCCACCTCGGCCGGGAGGAGGATGTGAGCACCTATGAGGCGGATGCTGCTCGTCTGACGGAGGCACTGCAGCAGTATGCATGGGATGAGTCCAGCGGCTACTTCTCCTATGTGATCCACGATGCGGACGGCAATCCGGTGGCACAGTTCCGGAACAGGGATGGCGAAAACCTCAATAAGACGATGGACGGCATTTATCCGCTGATCGCAGGTGCTGTCACGCCCGCACAGCGGGAGCGCATCCTGGGCCATCTCAAAAGTGAAAGCGAGATGTTCACGCCCGTGGGGATCAGCGCCGTTGATAGAACGGCTGGGTACTACGTCACCAATGGCTACTGGAACGGCAATGTGTGGCTGTCGCACCAGTGGTTTATCTGGAAGACCATGCTCGATCTGGGCGAGAATGACTTTGCCTGGAAGATTGCCCGTACGGCGCTGGACGCGTGGAAGAGAGAAGTGGAGTACTCCTATTACACCTTCGAAATGTTCAGTATTGTCACCGGGCGCGGTGGATGGTTCCACAATTTTGGGGGCCTCTCCGCTCCGGTCAACCTGTGGGCGGCGGCTTATTTCCGCCCCGGCACATATAACACCGGTTTTGATTCTCTTCGGATCATACCGCCTTTTCCGGTACATTCCGCTGTTATGGAGCGGCGGGTGGTACGCTTTTAATTGTCATGGCGGAGGGGTACACCTATCGTGTTTGTGTGAATGGAATTCTCAGCAGGGCTTCGGAGCGATTCAGTGGTGTACTGGAACTCACCTTACCGGAGGGTGATGCGCAAATTGAGGTGTCCATTCGCGTAGAATAGGGATGTGTGCGGAAAGATCAGGGGTTTTCCTGTAAAAACCTCATAAAATCGGCCGTGGCTTTACAGAAAAGTCTTGTAAAATTGCGTCAAATAGTTTAAAATATGACTGTTACGTTTTTGCGGGACAAGCTGGCCAGTAGTTCCAAGGCATTCTGGCGGCAGGTTCCAAAGTACCTATTTGTAAAGGATGGAGTTATATGGCAAAAAAAGATAATCAGCTTTCCGCTGCGGAAGAGTACCGCAAGGAGCGCAAAGCGCGCATTGCCAAGGCCAATGCCGCAGCCGGGAAGAAGAGCGCAGCGGTGGCACTGCCTACCGTCAATAAAAAGCGCAATCGCATCATCAGCATTGTGATTGTGATTATTGCAGTGTTGCTCGTCGCGACGGGTTTGGTGTTTTTCTTTGGGGTGCCGCAGCAGTTGAACACGGTGATGACCATCAACGGCGAGAAGATCAGCGAGGCGGAGTTCACCTATTATTACAAGTCCGCCTATAATTACACCGTGCAGATGAATTCTTATCTGTCCCAGTATGGTCTCTCCTCCGACACCAGTTTTGACTCCACCAAGTCCCCCTCCGCACAGGAGTACAACGGCTCGGTGGAACTGGAAGCGCGTGAGGACGGCCAGCCCAACACGTGGAAGGATTATTTTGTCAAGCAGGCAATCGATGAGCTGAAGGAGCAGATCGCCATCTGCCAAAAGGCAGCAGAGGAGGAAATTACGCTTGACGAGACGGATCAGGCGGATATTGATGCCCAACTGACAGAGATTAAGGAGAGCGCTGAGCAGAACGACTACTCGCTGGATGCCTACTTGCGTGCAGTCTATGGCCGCGGCGTCGGGGAGAAGGTGTTCCGCAAAGCATTGGAGCGCAGTGCCCTGGTCACCAAATATCAGGATGCGAAGACCGAGGAACTCGGCGACAAGATGCTTGATAAAGAGGTTCAGGCGGCCTATGAGGAGGATAAAGATACATATGACACGGCGGATGTCCGCGTTCGCGCGTTCTCTACGGCCACATCCTCCACTGATGACGAAAGCGCAGCCGATCAGGCGGTGGCAGAGGCACAGGACAAGGCCAACAAGATTCTTGAGGCCGCCACAGATGAGGCGGGCTTTATTCAGGCTGTAAAGGATACCGCTGCGGAGGACGAGGCGGATACTTATGCGGATGATGATGCTACATTAATGCGGAATGTGACAAAGTCTACCGTTTCCAGCCAGACGAGCAGTGAGGTTGCCGATTGGGTGTTTGACAGTGCACGTCAGGCGGGGGATAAGACCGTAATCACCGGAGATAATGCCGTTTACGTTGTATATATTGTCGCACCGCGCCATCTGAGCACGGATGGAACTCGAACCGTCCGCCATATCCTACTTAACTATGAGACCGATGCGGACGATGCGAGCAAGCAGGCCACGAAGGACGAGGCTCAGAAACTTCTGGATGAATTCAACAGCGGCGATAAGACGGAATCCGCCTTTGCAGAGCTGGCCGTGGCCAACAGCGATGATACGGGGTCCAGTTCCCAGGGCGGCCTGTATGAGGATATCTATCGCGGCCAGATGGTGACACCGTTTGAGGACTGGTGCTTTGACGCCTCCCGTCAGGCGGGGGATACCGGATTGGTGGAGAGCCGGTACGGTGTGCACGTGATGTATTTCGTCTCCAAGAATGATACGCCCTATTATGAGCAACAGATCCGTACCAGCAAAGGCTCCGAGGGATTGACAGAAGCCATTCAGGAAATCACCGATGCGGCAACTGTAGAGAAGGATGCTGCAAAGGTTGATAAGGTCGCATCCAAGTGCGATGATGATATCCAGACAAGCCTGAACCGCAGCAGCTATAACAGCTAACCACAAATTGCAATTGCATCCCCGGTTCAAAGGTGGGCCGGGGATGTTTTTTATCTGTCAGGCGTACGATCCGTCAGAATTTGAAAATTTTATTGACGATTTTCGCCGCCCGATATAAAATACCTGTGGAACCCGATTGCACGTCTTCCGTGAGAACAGGAGGTATGTATGATCCGTACACAAATTCAAAGCTACTCGGTCTCTGACCACCCATTTCAGGTGGGTGTGATTTCCGACACGCAGTTGCCTGTCACGCCGGGGCATCTGCGCCAATCTGACATCTATGTGCGCAACCTGACACGTGCGCTGACGGTTTTTAAAAATAGGGGAGTTGACATGATCCTCTTTGCAGGGGATATTGGGGATCTGGGGACGCGCTTTGCGTTCCGGACTTATATGCGCACCATCGATCGGGTATTCGGTGCGGATCGCCCCATTATCCAGACGATCATGGGCAATCACGACTATTGGAGCAAGAGCTTTTTGACGTGGAATCCGCACCGCCTGGATTTTGAGCGGATCGTGGGTGTTCCGGCGTGGACGCACTATGTGGTCAACGGGTATCATTTTATCGGCGCATCACCGGACAGCGGCAATATGGCAAACGGGTATCGAAAGGTGCTGCCCTGGCTGGAACAGGAGATCACCGCGGCAGAACAGGACGCGCCGGACCGCCCAATTTTCGTCATGACCCACAACCAGCCTGTGGATACGAGCTACGGCGCGGAGGACTGGGGCGATATCGGGCTTGGCAGCGTGTTCGAACGCCATCCAAATGTGGTCAACTTCAGCGGCCACGTGCACTATTCGCTGCTCGATGAGCGCTCGATCTGGCAGGGGGAGTACACCGTGATCAACACGCAGTCCCTCTCCTACACGGAGCTGGAGCCCGGGAAGGAGAATGGAACCATCCCCCCGAATGCGGAGGATACTCCCATGGGCTATCTGTTGACCTTTGGGGAACACGCCATCCAGATTCACCGGCTTCACTTTTCGGACGACGGCTTGGGGCAGGAGGAGAAGGCGGGCCGCCTCTGGGAACTTCCGTTGCCCTATGTGAACGACGGGCGATATTCCTTTGATGTGCGCCGCGCGCAGAACAGACCGCCAGTCCTTGCGGGGGCGGGTGGATCCGCGGTTCGGACAGCGGAGGGGATTCATTTAGAATTTCCAGCCGGATCGGACGATGATTTTGTCCACTCCTATAAGATCGTGATCGATGGCGATCAGACGCAGTACTATTTCAGTGATTTTTATAACGGTTTAGAACAGATGCGTAAAACGGTCCATCTGGAACTGAAAAAGCTGGATCAGCCGGATCGGGCGCACACCTTTGAGATCTATGCGGTGGACAGCTGGGGGGCCGAGAGCGAGCAGTTTATCCACATTCAGCTGCCGGCCGCCGAGTAAGTCCATTCAATCAGAATAAAAGAGGAAAGGAATTATAAATATGTTCGAGATCAAAGACGGAGCCTTCTTGCTCAACGACAAACCGTTCCAGATTTACTCGGGTGCGATCCACTATTTTCGTGTGTTGCCGGAGTATTGGCGCGACCGGCTGG
>USLQ01000034.1 GCA_900555545.1 uncultured Oscillospiraceae bacterium
TTCCCTCCAGCCGAACGGGCACCGGGAATACCGCGTGACCCGCCGGAGCCAGGATCGGTCCGTCAAGGCCGTCATGTTCCCGCTGACGGGTGTTATAGAATTAATCGAAGCGGTCTACCACTACTACTGCCGGACAAAGGACATCGTCTTTGTTCAAAACAATCTGGAGACACTTGAAGGCGGCGCCGCCTGGATCCAACGCCATTTGGACGCCAACGGATGCCTGTGGAGTGATGTGTACTATGAGGATCAGGTGATGAAGGATGGTGCTACTGCTCAGGCACAGGCCTTCGCCATCCATTCCCTACGGCTGATGGCACAGCTGGAAACGCTGTCCGGGCGTCCGGATCACGCCCGCTCCTATGGTGAGATGGCCGATCGGATGGCCGCCCACTACATCCGCCCCATCCCCCACGGATACTGGGATCCATCTCATACGCGCTATGTGGACTGGATCGACCGGCGGGGAGCAGTCCACGATCATATCCACCTGCTGAGCAATGCCCTCTCCGTCACCTACGGGCTCAATCCGGCGGGGCGGGACCCCCTGGTCAACAGGACAATTCACAGCCATGATGATATCTTTCAAAAGTTCCCCTCCTTTGTGGCCGCACGGATCGAGGACTATACGCCGTCCGAAATCGGCTCCGGCGGGCCATACGATCTTTGCGCCGCCGGGCGGTACTGGTGCCATGACGCCAAGTATCGCAAGGCTCTGGGGGAAGCCGGCACAATTTTAAACCAGCTCACGCGCGTAGCGGCCGCCGCTGAACAGGAGCACTACTATATGGGGGAGCGGTACGATATGAACTATATCTACTACAACACGGGGGAGGCCGGCACACGGAACTGGCATGGCTCCCCACGGTATTATGAATATCCCAACGTATTCCTTGATGTTCTGGTGCACGACTTCCTCGGCGTCGGCTTCGACGAGGAGGCGGACCTGTTCCTCTCCCCTTGCTGCACTGCGGGTACGGAGATGGCGATGGATAGCATCGGAATCTCGTACCGATTCACTGGAGGAAATTGGACTGTCACCAACACCTCCCCCAGAGGACTACGTCTGCGCGTCGATTTGCGTGGAATTTTTAACGAATGGGTAAAAAAATCGGACGGCGGGGAACTGTTCTCCCTGCCGCCCAATGGCAAACTTTCATTTTCAGGGACACCGCGCATCCACAAGGCAAGCTGCTGAACACGTCAGCCCTTTAGGCCTCTGGCCTGCCGGTCCATATCCTCCACCACAATATCGTAGATCTCACCCAGCGTGGCACAGTATTCCAGCACCGCCCACGGCTCATTCGTGTGAAAGTGGATTTTGACCGTTTGATCGTCCCCAAGCACCAGCAGGCTGTCCCCTGCAAAGTGCTCCCGGAAATAACGGTTGACCCCATCCTCATCGATGCCCTCGCCATCGATGAGCAGTTGGGTATCATATCGGAATTCAAGCACGTCGATAAACCTCCAGCCTGTTTTTATCCACTGCCAAAAAATCAAAAAACTCGCCGCAAACGTTATCGAGCTTGCGGCGAGCTGGAGCTACTGGTCAGAATCGAACTGACAACCTGCTCATTACGAATGAGCTGCTCTGCCATTGAGCCACAGTAGCAAATCACTTGTTTTTCAAATGCCAATATATTATAATAAAAACAGCATCAGATTGCAAGAGATTTTTAAAAATTTCTTGTTTTATCCTATTTTTTCTTCCCTGATGGGAAAAATGACATTATAAGGAGGTCTGTCATCATGATAACAGATAAGAGAAAAGTCGCCCTGGTCGGCACCGGGCTCGTGGGGATGAGCTACGCCTACGCCGTACTGAACCAGAACATCTGTGATGAGATGCTGCTCATCGATATCGATAAAAAGCGCGCCGCAGGCGAGGCCATGGATCTGAACCATGGGCTGGCGTTTTCCGGTTCACACATGAAAATATCCGCCGGGGAGTACAGCGACTGTGCGGACGCGGACATTGCCGTCATATGCGCCGGTGTGGCCCAAAAGCCCGGCGAGAGCCGGATCGACTTGCTCCAGCGCAACACGGCTGTGTTCAAATCCATCGTGGAGCCGATCGTCGCCTCCGGTTTTAAGGGGATCTTTTTGATCGCCACCAACCCGGTGGATATCATGTCCCATGTGACGTTGAAGTTATCCGGCTTTGATCCCAGCCGTGTTATCGGCACGGGCACCACACTGGACACCGCACGCCTGCGCTATCTGATCGGCGACTACTTTGCCGTAGATCCGCGCAATGTGCACGCCTACGTGATGGGAGAGCATGGGGACAGCGAATTTGTCCCCTGGTCTCAGGCGATGATCGCCACCAAGCCTGTGCTCTCCGTCATTGGGGAGTCCGGCGGCAAATACTCCAGCGGCAAGCTGGAGGAGATCAGCACCGAGGTGCGCACCGCGGCGGAAAAGATCATTGAGGCCAAACGCGCTACCTACTATGGGATCGGCATGGCGCTTGCGCGCATTACCCGCGCCATCTTCGGCGACGAGAACAGTGTGCTGACGATCTCCACCATGCTGGGCGGCGAATATGGCCAGACGGATGTTTATGCCGGCGCGCCCACAATCGTCAACCGCAATGGTGCGCAGGGCGTTATCTCCCTCTCTCTGACACGGGAGGAACTGCTCAAATTCCAAAACTCCTGCGAGCTGCTGCGCGAGGTCTACGCCTCCATTGACTTTAGCAAGTAATCAAAATTTGTGACGATGCCGGGCGGAGAGATTTTTCTCTGCCCGGTTCTATTTTTCGTTCCCGATTTGAATCCCAGCGAAAAATCGTGTATACTGGTAAAAAAACTGGAGTGAGAGCATGAGGGATCTTTCCGATATTCACGTGATAGAGCAAACCTTAAAAAAATATGGGTTCGATTTTTCCAAAAAACTGGGCCAGAATTTTCTCACGGATCCGGAAGTCTGCCCGCGGATGGCGGAGCTCGCCTGTGGGGACGCGGATGCCGTGGTGGAGATCGGGCCCGGGATCGGTGTGCTAACGCAGCAACTCGCCCTGCGGGCCAAAAAGGTGGTGGCATTCGAGCTGGACTGCCGCCTGCCCGCCGTCCTGCGGGAGACGTTAAGTGACTTTGACAATGTAGAAATCATCAACCAGGACTTTCTGGGGGTCGATCTGAACGCCCTTGTTGCCGAAAAATTCCCCGGTATGCGGGTAGCCATATGCGCCAACCTGCCGTACTACATCACCTCCCCCATCATCCTGGGGATTCTCACCGCCCGCGCCCCGATTACACGCGGTGTCTTTATGGTGCAGAAGGAGGCCGGTGAGCGCCTGTGCGCCGAGCCGGGGACTCACGCGGCTGGCGCGGTTACCATTGCCGTGCGCTATTACGCGGGGGCGCGGGAAGTGTTCAGCGTGCCGCGCACAAGCTTTGTCCCAAGCCCGCGCGTCGACAGCGAGGTGATTGAACTGGTTCCCCATCGCGCACCTCCGGTGCAGGTGGCGGACGAGGCGCGTTTTTTCCGCGTGGTAAAGGCTGCCTTCTCCCAGCGGCGGAAAACGGCAGTCAACGGCCTGAGCGGTGGACTCGGCCTGCCCAAGGAAGCGGTGCTCGCCGCCCTAAAATCCTGTGGTGCCCAGGAGCGCTCCCGCGCCGAGGAACTGACCTTAGAGCAATTTGCCGCCCTGAGCCGGCTCCTGTAACAGCAAAGTTTTCAAATTCCTATTGACAAGGCCCCAAATGAATGATACAATTGCACCAAGTTCTAAAAATCTTTGAGGGAAGGAGAGCGCGTCATGAAGCAGATTAGTGCCGCAACAAAAAACATGATGGGGATGTGCATGTACACCATGTGCATGTTTGGCCATGCCTGTTTTTCCGATGTGCTTTCCCCCTACCGGCTGCCGTCATGCGGTAGCAAATAACGGTACGATTCTGCGGGAGGTTTCCATCGGGAGCCTCCCGTTTTTTCTATTTCACTTTAGCCGAAAGGAGTGCCGGCCATGAGAAGTATGATCGCCCGCATAATTCAGTCCAATATTCGCAATGAGCGAATGTGAAGCAATCGCCCTCAGACAACTAACACAAAACCCAAAACCCTTATAATAAAAATGATAAAAAGGAGCATGATTCACATGAAAAAATTAATTTCCACTCTGCTCGCCACGGCCGTCGCCGCAGGCACCGTCCTCTCTCTGGCCGCCTGCTCTAAAGACGCCATCACAATCGCCGTGCCTAACGACACCACCAACGAGGCACGCGCCCTGCTGCTGCTTGAGGATCAGGGGATCATCGAACTCGACGACGCGGCCGGCATTACCGCAACCATCCGTGATATCACGGCCAATCCGCTCAATATCACCTTTAAGGAGGTCGAGGCCGCCCAGATCCCCAACATTCTTCAGGATGTGGACTACGCCGTCATCAACTCCAACTATGCGATCAACGCCGGCATCAATCCGCTGACGGATTCTCTGGCTATCGAAGGCTCCTCCTCAGCCTACGGTAATGTGTTGACTGTGAAAGAGGGGAATGAGAACACCGATAAGACCAAGGCTCTCGCCGCCGCACTGAAGAGCCAGCAGGTGGCAGACTTTATCAATCAGAAATATGCCGGCGCCGTGGTCAGCACCGTGGAGAATCCCACCAATGGCTTTGACGACTCCGTGAATTACGACACGCTCGCCGGTCAGACGATTACCGTCGCCGCCTCCCCCACGCCGCATGCCGAGATTCTCGCGGTGGCCAAGGAGATCCTCGCACAGCGAAACATCACCCTGGAAATCCAGGAATATAATGACTACATTGTCCCCAACAATATTGTAGAATCCGGCGAAGTGGATGCCAACTACTTCCAGCACAAGCCGTATCTGGACGATTTCAACGCGCAAAACGGCACACACCTTGTCTCCGTGGGCGCGATCCATGTAGAGCCCATCGGCCTGTATGGCGGCAAGCAGACCACTCTGGACGCCTTGAAAACAGCCTGACACCCGCAAACCGGAGGAGGGGAAGCCCTATGATCGAAATTAAAAACCTGTCCAAATCCTTCCAGACGCCCGACGGCGCCGTGGACGCCTTAAAGGACGTCAATCTCACCATCCAAGACGGGGAGATCTACGGTATTATCGGGATGAGCGGCGCAGGCAAGAGTACGCTGGTACGCTGTATCAATGGCATTGAGATCCCCACGCAGGGATCCGTGCAGATCGGCGGCCGCGATATTGTCTCCATGGGCAAAAAAGAACTGCGCGCCATGCGGCGGGACGTGGCCATGATCTTCCAGGGCTTTAACCTGCTGATGCAGCGCACCTGCCTGAAGAACGTGTGTTTTCCGCTGGAACTGGCGGGTGTCAAAAAGAAAGACGCCAAACGCCGCGCAATGCAGCTCCTTGAAATCGTAGGCCTGCCGGATAAGGCTAACGCCTACCCGGCGCAGCTCTCCGGCGGCCAGCAACAGCGCGTGGCGATCGCACGGGCGCTGGCGACAGATCCGCAGGTGCTCCTGTGCGACGAGGCTACCAGCGCGCTGGATCCCCAGACAACCCACAATATCCTGGAATTGATCCGGGAGATCAACGAGCGCACCGGCATCACCGTCATTATTATCACACATCAGATGAGCGTGGTAGAGGAGGTTTGTAACCGGGTGGCGATCCTGGACCACGGATCCGTAGCTGAGGAGGGCGAAGTGAGTGAGATCTTCACCAGCCCCAAATCTCCGGCCGCACGCCGCCTGGTATTCCCGAACAGCGAATGGGACATGGAGATCCAAAATCCGGATGAGCATCGGATCCGCGTAGTGTTCAATGGGGCCAAGGCAGCCCGATGATCGCAGCGCTCGCCATGGAGCAGCACATCGCCGCCAACATCCTTTCCGCCTCCACCCGCAGCATCGAGAACCGGGTTTACGGCAATATGCTGCTCGGTATCCCGGGCGGTAAGGAGGATGTCGGACGGGTGGTCGACTACCTCAGCAGCGTTGAGGACGTCTTTGCAGAGGAGGTTTTGTAAGATGAACGAACCAATTTTTTCTTCTGAATCCATCGAGCAGCTGCTCCAGGTGATGCGGGACGAGTTCCCGCTCGCGATCTGGGAGACGATCTATGTCACAGTGATCTCCACGCTGCTGGCGATCGTGATCGGGCTGCCGCTGGGCGTACTGCTCGCTGCAGGCGGCAAGGGCGGTGTTCTCAAAGTTCCGGCAGGCGTGACACACGTGCTCGGATGGATTATCAACCTGCTGCGTTCCGTTCCGTTTTTGATCCTGATGATTATGGCGTTCCCCCTGGCACGGCTGATCGTGGGCACCTCCGTTGGCACAGTCGCCTCCATTATTCCCTTGGTGATTGCGTCGTTCCCCTTTGTGGCACGGCTGGTGGAGAGCAGCCTGCGCGAGGTGGACCCCAACGTGGTCGAAGCCGCCCAGAGTATGGGCGCCACACCGATGCAGATCGTGGTCAAGGTCCTGATCCCGGAGAGCGCGCCCTCCCTGATCTCCAACTTCACGATCGCTATCACAACGATTCTCAGCTATTCCGCCATGAGCGGTATCATTGGCGGCGGCGGACTCGGTAATATTGCCATCAACTACGGCTATTACCGGTACAAGTACCTGATTATGGTCGTTGCCGTGATCTTCCTGGTCATTCTCGTCCAGCTCTTTCAGAGTTTGGGGACGCACTTGGCCGCACGTATGGATAAGCGGCTCAAGCAAAAAGGATAAAATGGACAAAAGCGCCCGAGACCGATGTGGGTTCCCGGACGCTTTTGCTATCTATCCATTCATTGATATACCATCCGGTTCAGCACTCAACCGGCGCGGCAAAATGGAATTCCGGAATGCCGGATTCCGGTGGAAAACTGACGATCAGCGTATACTCGTAGGATTCATTTCGATCCGCGTCATAATACGTGGTCACCGCGCAAATCGCAGTTGCCGCCTGCCCATCTGCAAAGGTGAGCGGATACACGCGTGATCCGAGGCTCAGCTCCGGATCGCCGCAGCCGGCAATCCATTGCTCCCCGCTATCCGTATTTGTAAATACAACCTCGTCCTTTTCTCCACCTGTACAGGTGAGATTGACAATCTTGGCATCTTCATTCGCAGTGAGCCGCCCCGGTGCGATATAGACATCCCGCGGGATACTTTGATTTTCAGGATCGCCCTGGATGGCGTTCGTCATGGTCCATGTGAGTGAAGTGATCTCCGGCGGGGCAGGTTTTCCACTTCCCCCACCACAGGCGGTAAGCAGCGAAAATGCCAGCACGCACGAGAGAACCGCAAACCTGCGGATGATGCATAGACCCCTTTTCCTTTTCCGAAAAACCGATTGAACCAGCATTATTCATCCTCCAGCTGTTTTTTCACGTGAAACCAGCATAGAATCAGCACCAGACAAGCCACCGCCAGAATCGCCAGAAAAACGAACGGCATCAGCGACGCAAATTCCCCCCTGACAAAGATTTGCGTTGGGACATTGGCATAGCCGATCACTGTTTGCCGGAAGACCGCCTCGGCCACCGCACGCACAGTGAGCGCCCCGCCCATAATCAATATGAAGGCCGCGCAAACAATGGCCGCTATCCGCAGGGACCGCTCCCTCCGGATACAGCTCCGCTGGGATTCTGTCAATTCCGCACTTTGGAGAGCTTCCCTCGCAAAAGCTCTGGGGGAGCCAAGGCGCGCAATTACTTTTTCCTCCGACTCACCATTTTCCCTCGCCGATTCAAATGATTCCACCAGTCCGTCCAGCACCGCCCGTTTCATCCCACGGGGCAGGTACAGCCTACGGGCGGCCTGCCGCACATACTGTTTTTGCGTCATTTTCGCTCTCCTCCTTGATCGCCACTAAATTCACAAAGGTATCCACACACGCGGTGTACGCACGCCAATATTGCGTCATCTCCGCAAGGAGCAACCGCCCCTGTGCCGTGATGGCATAATACTTTTTCATCCCGCCATTGGCAGGGGG
>USLQ01000035.1 GCA_900555545.1 uncultured Oscillospiraceae bacterium
GGCAAGTGGTGTCGGCTTCTCGGCCTTTGCCTCCCTTGTGTGGGAAGTGCTTGAATTCATCTTTGACTCTGTTACACTGGGGGATAGTCAGCACTGGCGCGTCAATCCGGATCCGGGGTTTGAACTGTTCAAAACAGTAACAGACCCGGAAATGATCGACTTTTTCCATGTGGATGCCGGCCGGTATGCGTTGCTGGACACCATGACGGATATTATCTGCGGCCTTGTGGGGGCGGCGATCGGATTTGTGATCATTCTGTGCTGGCTGCGGCGGCAAGATCAGGCTGGTGCTTTGCAGCATCAGTTGGTGGAGCCGGAGCATGAGACCGGGATAGTCGATCTCGATCATGTGGAATAAGAAGCGTATTAATTTTTATATAATGATACTGATGGGAGATGTGAATCAACATGGAGACAATGGGAACCAAGTTCAAAACACTCAGGAATATGTATGGCCTGTCCCAAAAGGAGGTTGCTGATTTTCTGGGGATCGATCGCTCCGCCTACTGCTGTTACGAGATCAACCGGGCAAAGCCGGATGTCTATAACCTGGCGCGGTTGGCAAAGCTGTTTAATGTTTCCACAGATTATCTGCTTGGCCTTGCGGAAGAAAACGAGAAGGATCAACTGCAAGTGGCCTCCGACCGGATCGAATATCAGGCGGATGTTCCGGAAAAAAATGCCTCTGTGGTCAACGAGAATTTCCTCACAATCAGCTCGGATGAGCGCGCCCTGATCCTGTATTATCGCCTATTGCCGGATCGCAAGAGCGTTCTGGAGGATATGCGTCTCAAATGTGTCGACTATGTGATCGATGACGACAGCGGCTTCCTGAATGGGTTGATCACTGCACAGACCAAGAAAAACCGCACCAATTCCGGTAAGTAATCCTACATCCTATCGATACAAAAAAGAAGGCTGCCCGCAGCCTTCTTTTTTGTTGCCGGTTACAGGTATGGCAGAGTTGCCAAAGTTTGACCGCTTTTTTTGACACACACCTCGAAAATGCCTGTAATAAGGCATTTTCATGTTTTTGGCCGTTAGATGAAGCGCGGAATCTCTATTGACTTATAACAAGATATGCACTATAATAGCTAATACACGCAAAGAGTGACACAACATATAGTGGGGGGACTGGAAGAAAATGATTGAAAAAATCATTAAACGAGACGGCCGTACCGTGCCGTTTGCAATCGAAAAAATTGCGGATGCTATCTATAAGGCGGCGCAAGCGACGGGTGGGCGCGATTACTCCGTCTCCATGGACCTGGCGCAAAAGGTCGTCGCTGAGATTGAGAAAGCGAAAATTCAAACCCCCAGCGTAGAGCAGATCCAGGACATGGTCGAGCACGTCCTGATTGAGAACGGCCACGCCCGCACGGCCAAGGAGTTTATTCTGTACCGGGCGGAGCGTAGCCGCGTGCGCGAGATGAACACCCGCCTGATGAAGGTCTATCAGGGCCTCACCTTTGTGGATGCGAAGGAGAACGATATTAAGCGCGAGAATGCCAATATCGATGGCGATACCGCGATGGGTACAATGCTCAAATATGGTTCGGAGGGCGCTAAGCAGTTCAACGAGCTGTTTGTCCTCAATCCTGAGCACGCGCGCGCCCATCGAGAAGGCGATATCCATATCCACGATTTGGACTTCATGACATTGACTACCACGTGCTGTCAGATTGATATTATCAAGCTTTTTGACGGCGGATTTTCTACTGGCCACGGCTTTCTGCGTGAGCCGAATGACATCACCAGTTATTCGGCCCTTGCCTGTATTGCCATCCAGTCCAATCAGAATGATCAGCACGGCGGTCAGAGCATTCCGAATTTTGACTATGGTATGGCCAAAGGTGTTCAGAAGACATACCGGAAGCTCTACCGGCGCAATCTGGCCAAGGCGCTGGAGCTGTGCTGCGATCTGGAGAATGCGAATGACGTTGCCAAGCGTATGATGGCGGAGATTGAGCAGGACGCCGGGGTGTTCCCAATCCTCGCCAATGATAACGGCTATCAGGAGCGGGAGGCACGGGCGCTCGAAAAGCTGGGCCTGACAGCAGAGCAGATCCAGAAATGCCAGTCTTTTGCGCTCAAGCGCGCCAATATTGAAACGGACTCTACTACCTATCAGGCCATGGAGGCGCTCGTCCACAACTTGAATACCATGCATTCCCGCGCAGGCGCACAGATTCCATTCAGCTCGATCAACTATGGCACGGATACCTCCCCGGAGGGGCGTATGGTCATTAAAAATGTGCTGCTCGCCACGGAGGCGGGGCTGGGCAATGGGGAAACGCCAATCTTCCCGATCCATATTTTCAAGGTCAAGGAGGGTGTCAATTACAACCCAGGCGATCCAAACTATGATCTGTTCAAGCTGTCTTTCCGCGTATCAGCTAAGCGTCTGTTCCCGAATTACTCATTCATGGATGCTCCCTTTAACAAGCAGTATTATAAGGAGGGCGATCCAAACACGGAGGTGGCCTATATGGGCTGCCGCACCCGTGTAATCGGAAATGTGTACGACCCCTCCCGCGAGGTTACGGGAGGACGTGGTAATTTGAGCTTTACCTCCGTGAACCTGCCGCGCCTGGCGATTAAGGCGCATGGCAATATCGATATGTTCTTTGAGGATCTGGACCGCAAGATTGACTTGGTCATCAATCAGCTCCTTGAACGTTTTGAGATCCAGGCCAAACGCCGCGTGCGCAATTACCCGTTCCTGATGGGGCAGGGGATCTGGCTTGACTCCGACAAGCTCGATATCGATGACGAGGTGCGTGAGGTGCTCAAGCACGGCACACTGACGCTTGGATTTATCGGCCTGGCGGAGACGCTCAAATCCCTGATCGGCGTCCATCATGGCGAGAGTGTGGAGGCGCAGAACTTGGGGCTTGAGATCATCGGCCACATGCGTAAGCGGATGGATCAGGCTACGGATAAGTATCATATGAACTTCTCCCTGATTGCCACGCCGGCGGAGGGCCTCTCCGGCCGATTTGTGCGCATGGATCGTGAGCGCTACGGGACGATCCCCGGCGTGACAGATCGTCCCTACTACACGAACTCTTTCCACATCCCGGTCTATTTCCCGATCTCCGCATTTGATAAAATTCGCCTGGAGGCGCCATATCACGCACTGACCAACGGCGGCCATATTTCCTATGTGGAGATGGATGGCGATCCCCTCCAGAATCTGGAGGCGTTTGAGGCGATCATCCGCTGTATGAAGGAGAATGGGGTGGGGTACGGTTCGGTCAACCACCCGGTGGACCGTGATCCGGTCTGTGGCTATACGGGCGTAATCGGCGATACGTGCCCGCGCTGCGGCCGTCACGACGGCGAGGGTGTAGATCCCGAGGTGCTTAAAAAGCTCAAGGGGTATAGCAAATTTGTCCGCCCTGCCTACGATGCGAATGAACTGGAGGAGCCGGATACGCTCCCCAATCCAATCAAATAAATTTTATTCATGTTTTGTCAGGAGGTATGACTTATGGCAGAAGAGAAAAAGTTAGTCGGAGAAGGCGTTAAGTTTGAGCGCATCCGCAGGATTACCGGTTACCTGGTCGGCACACTTGACCGCTTTAACGACGCCAAGCGCGCCGAGGTGGAGGATCGTGTCAAGCATTCCCTCGGCACCGGCAAGGGCGAGCTCGAGAAAGTCGGTTGATCTCAGTGGGCGAGAAGCTGAGGCTTGCGGGTGTCATCCGTGAGTCCGTTGTAGACGGCCCGGGATGGCGTTTTGTCGTGTTTGTACAGGGGTGCCCCCACCACTGCCCGGGGTGCCAGAACCCTCAAACGCACGATTTTGAGGGGGGCTACGAGGGCGACATTGACACGCTGTTTGCGGAGTTTTGTAAAAATCCGATCCTTGCCGGGATGACGATGAGCGGTGGTGAACCATTCAGCCAGGCAAAGCCTCTGGCTGCTCTCGCACACAAGGTGCACGAAGCGGGAAAAAATGTTGTCACTTTTTCCGGATGGACGTATGAGCAGCTTGTGGATGGTTCCTCGGAGCAGAACGGCTGGATGGATCTGTTGCGCGAGACGGACTATTTAATTGATGGGCGGTTTGTATTGGAAAAGAAGAGTCTGGAGGTCAAATTCCGTGGCTCCACAAATCAACGGATTATTGATGTGAAACGTTCGCTCGCAGCGAAAACTGCTGTGGAGACAGCGTTATAATCGGCGTAATTCAAGAGCCGTACTGGTTGATCATGCCAGTACGGCTCTTTATCCTTGTAAGAGATATGGTTGCCCGATTTTCTTTTTGTAATTGGGGAAAACTGCGGATTTTTCACGCTGCCCGGCGCACAAACAGGAGAAACCCGATCCCACACAGAAGCGTGGCGGCCACCCCCACGTAAAACCCCGGTAGGGCGAACTGAAAACTATCCGCCAGGCTGATGCCGGAAAATTGCGGCACATCATAGCTGAACATTCCAATGGTAATCCCCACGGTGCTGCCCTGTGGGATGGTTAGGAATTCGAGTGATTCCGCCGCGATCAGCAGGGACCATCCAATGCCCCCGCATAATAGGCGTGCGGAACGCCTTTGAAAATTATACCAGATTCCGAACAGCAGGAGCGCCAGCCCGGTCAGGGCGGACGGATGGTGGAGGAGAACGCCCCCGCTGATTTCAGCCACGCCGCCGTACCCGAACCAGGGGAGGAGCGTGGTCAACATCGTTATGACCACCATGCAGAACAGAATGATCTGTGTGGTGCGGTAGCGGCGTATTTTAAGGGCAAAGTCCCGATCTCGTGTTATAGGCGGACCGTTGGGGGATGGGATGCCGGATTCATCCATCTGTTCGTAAAAGGAGCGGCAGTGTGCACATACTGCAAGGTGTTCCGATACGATCTGTTCCGATTTGGGACTGAGCGCGTGATCGCGATAGAGCACGGCAATGTCGCGGATCAAATCACATTCATATTTCATATCCATATGCCTCCTTTAACTGTGTGCGGAGCAGTTGCTTTCCCCGATAGAAGAGAACTTTGGCGGAACTCTCGGAAATCGACAGCAGTGCGGCGATCTGCGAGTAGGGCAGGTTGGAATAAACACGGTAGAGGATCACGTCGCGCATGGCGGGCTGCATGGAATCAATGAGCCTTCGCGCCCTTGTGAGCGCTTCCGCATCTTCCAGCCCTTCCGACAGGGGAGAATATTCGCTGTGTGGTTCTGCCTTTAATTCATGGAGTGAAAGATTGTTTCGTTTCTTGCGCAGCGTCTGGTAAAAAGAATTTTTAGCAATTTGGATCAGCCAGGTTTTAAATTGACACTGTCCCCGGAAATCAGGCAGTGCAAGATAGGCGCGGTAAAACGTCTCCTGCGTCAGTTCCTCGGCGAGCACGGTGTCATAACCGCTCAGTTTCATCAGGAACCGGTATACGTCTGTATAATGGGTTTGGAATAATTCCTCAAATGACTCCACAGCGCCGCCTCCTCTCCGCCATCCATATCATTAGTTGCGCACAGGGCGGTAAAGTTACAGAAGATTTGCACCAAAGGCAAAAAATCCGCCGCACCATGATTTTGGTGCGGCGGATGATGTTTGGTGAGATGTTACATTACAGCTCAGCAAAGTACTTGATGGTGCGTACCATCTGGCTGGTGTAGCTGTTCTCGTTGTCATACCAGGCGACAACCTGTACCTGATAGGTATCGTCGTCGATCTTGGTAACCATCGTCTGGGTGGCGTCAAACAGGCTGCCGTAACGCATACCGACAACGTCGGAGGAGACGAGCTGCTCTTCGGTGTAGCCATAGCTCTCGGAAGCAGCAGCCTTCATCGCGGCATTGATGCTCTCCTTTGTGATATCCTTGCCCTTGACAACAGCGACAAGGATCGTGGTGGAGCCGGTCGGAACCGGAACACGCTGTGCAGAGCCAATCAGCTTGCCGTTGAGCTCCGGGATAACAAGGCCGATTGCCTTGGCAGCGCCCGTGGAGTTCGGGACAATGTTCTGCGCGCCAGCGCGGGCACGGCGAAGGTCACCCTTGCGCTGCGGGCCGTCCAGGATCATCTGGTCGCCGGTGTAGGCGTGAACCGTGGTCATGATACCGGAGACGATCGGATAGGCCTTGTTCAGCGTGTCAGCCATCGGCGCGAGGCAGTTGGTTGTGCAGGAAGCGGCGGAGATGATCTGATCGTCAGCGGTCAGGGTCTTCTCGTTTACGGAGTAGACAATCGTCTTCAGGTCGTTGCCCGCAGGAGCGGAGATGACAACCTTCTTTGCGCCGGCCTCAATGTGGGCCATGCTCTTCTCTTTGCTGGTGTAGAAGCCTGTGCACTCCAGGACAACATCGATGCCCAGCTCGCCCCACGGGCACTCTTTTGCATCTTTAATGGCATAGATCTTGATCTCTTTGCCGTCCACGATGATGGAGTCCTCGGTCGCCTCGACGGTGTGCTTGTTCTCACCGATCTTGCCCAGGAAGGAGCCCTGAGCGGTATCATACTTGAGCAGGTGCGCCAGCATCTTGGGGCTGGTCAGATCGTTGATCGCAACAACCTCATAACCGTCGGCCTCGAACATCTGACGGAATGCCAGACGGCCGATGCGGCCGAAACCATTAATCGCAACTTTAACTGCCATAATGAACATCCTCCAAAATAAAAAATTTTGAGTTTCCTCAAACCTCATTGGTTCATTTAATATTTTATCTCATTCTGATGCAAACTGCAAGGGGAAACATTGTTATTTTTTTAACACCGAATTTACCAAAACTTTGTGCAGGCCGCCGAACGGACAGGCATCAATGTGCTGTTTGTACACCTATTTAGGGCAAGCCACTTGATCAGGAAAACAGCAAGGGACTGCGGCATCAGTTGAATACCGGCAGTCCCTTGCTGTTGTAAGGAGGTGTATTGAAAGAGTGAACGAAAAGTCTATCAGTCAACTGTGTCTTCAATCTTGCGTATCGCCGGGGAGATCCTGTGTCAACTCGGATTGATGACGCTCCGCGAGTTCTCTCTCGATCTGAGCCTTCTGCTCTTTGTTATCACGGACAAAGATAAACGGAATCAGGTACAGGAAGGAGGCGAGCGCGGGGAGTAACATGAACAGTGGCCATTGTGCGTTCAGGAATAGATCCGTCTGTACCGGGAGCTCAGCGTCAAAGTGCAGGGCGGTAAAGATCGCACCGAACAGGAAACTCTTGAGCGCATCGATCATCTTGCTCGTCAGATTCTGCAGCGAGAAGGTGATGCCCTCCTTGCGTTTGCCGGTCTTCCACTCCATGTAGTCAATGGAGTCGCTCAGCAATGCCTTTTGTGCGATGGTGACTAAGGTGATCGGGATATTTCCGATCGCCATCAGTACGATGACGGCGAGCATCTGTGGGATGGTGTCAAAACCGATAAAGTAGGCAATGATTCGCAGGACTACATTGCCGGCCTGCGCGAGAATGATGAGCCTTTTCATGCTGCCGACCCGGTCGGCAATCTTGACGGCGAAAAACATGCTCACCGTGCCGAGTGCGCCGATCAGGATGCCGTAAATTGTCTGCGTGGTCTCACCGTTGATAATGGTATCGCCGATACGGATCTCCACGCAATATTTGAAGTAATAGATCCACGGGATGCAGCCGGAGATCGCGTTGGAAAGCTGGGCCAGGATCAGCAGGATCAGCGTACGGTTATAACGGATTTCTTTAAGGTCCTGCCAGAGGGACTGCTTGGGCGGCGCGACAAATTCTACGCGCTCTTTCGTCTTCATCGCGAAAATCGAGACAAGTTCACCGCCTAAGCCGAACACGATTGCACACAGGAGCAGCATGGTCCTTTCCGTTGTGTGGAGTGCTTCCGTCATCCCAAGGAAAAAAGGAATCGCGCCGACAATGGCTCCCC
>USLQ01000036.1 GCA_900555545.1 uncultured Oscillospiraceae bacterium
AGGACAGTCAGACAGACCGTCTGAAGATTGCCGTCCTGTCGGACACGCACTATCTTTCGCCCAGCCTGATTAAGGGTACGGCAGACTTTGAGGAACAGCTCAATGGCGGCGATCGCAAGATGTTCGCCGAGGGCGACGCATTCCTAAACGCCATGCTGGACACCGTGCAGGCGGACGACCCGGATGTGCTCCTGATCTCGGGCGATCTGACCAAGGACGGCGAACGGGAGAGCCATGAGGCGCTGGCCGCCAAACTGGAGCAGTTTGAGCAGCAAACGGGTACCCAGGTCTATCTTGTCCCCGGCAACCACGACCTGAACAATGCCAATGCCACAAACTTTAATACGGAGGACGGCATAGCAGTGCCCGCCACCCGCACCACACAACAGGATTTCCGGGAAATTTATGGCGATCTTGTCTATGATGACGATACCGTCATCGCCTCCTTCACCCCTGCCGCGGGCAAGCAGGGCGGCGGTCTTTCCTATGTGGCCCGCCCCAAGGATGGTTTTACGATCATCGCCATCGACTCCGCCCGCTATAGCGCGGATAACACCGACTCCGGCACGGAGGAACACGAGACCAGCGGCGCCGTTGGCCCCGAACTGGAGAGCTGGATTGTCAGTCAGGTAGCTGCCGCTAAGCAGCGCGGCGATACGGTAATCGGTATCCAGCACCATGGCGTTGTCGCCCACTTTGATATGGAGCCGGATCTGTTGCCGGATTTCCTGGTCAACGACTATGAGCGGCTGGCCCAAGTGTATGCGGATGCCGGTATGTCCTATATCTTCACCGGCCATATGCACGCCCACGATATCGCAGCCGTCACGACCGCGAGCGGGAACACCCTGTACGATATCGAGACCGGCTCTCTCCTGACTTATCCCTCCCCGGCGCGTGCGGTGACCATCACCCGGGATATTGAGGGCCGTACCGTGAACGAGTCCATGGAGATTCACACCTACACCGGTGTCGGGCCAATCACTTTTATCAACCCTGCCACCGGTGAGGAACAGACCATTGAAGACATCTCCGCCTACGGCAAGGCACAGGGCTTCAGCAGTGAGGCGCTCACCAATGCGGCCAACAGCTTTTTGCATGGCTACTATGACCAGATCGCGGCAACCGGCAGCAGGGCCGCACTGGAGAACTTGATCGGCAGCCTGTTAAACGGTGGGCAACCGCTGCCCATCAATCAGGCGCTGGAGATTGTTCTGCCCATGCTGATCACAGCCACCGAACCCACCGAGGGCGAGGATTTCTCCGTCTACTATCGGGACGGCGCCGTTCACATTGACTGGCTGGGGGAGGATAACGGACTGCGGCTGTTGATCACCACGGATGGCATTGCCGACACGTTGGACTACGTCTTTTCCACCGCAGACCAACTGATGGTGGAGAAGTCAACGCTCGATCGTGTGATTCGGGATGCAGTGGAGGAGATTGCCGCTGTCGAGGTCGCACGCGATGGTGATACCGCCAAGACGCTTCTCGATTATGTCAACTTTATCTATCAGCGCCATCTGGGTGGCGAGGACAGTCAGGAACAGCCCCAGTGGGCGCAGGACGCCCGTGCACTGCTGGCCTCCGGGGAGCTGACCGATCAGCTTATCGACCTGCTGATCCATCACGTATCCAACCTGCTCAACATCCTGCTGGATGAGATGGACTTTACTGCGTTCACAGGCATTACAGGGGTCACGCTGGAGGGCGGAAAAGCCGGACTCGCGGTGGACCCGAACCGCACACCGCTCCTGACTGTGGGCAACGACCACAGCGATGAGATCCTTGGGTTTGCGCTGATGATCGCCGTGTGCAACTGGGGCACCGAGATCCCGGACGGCTATTCCATGAAGGATCTGCTGGACAACGCCGGTACGCTGCTGGAATCCCTTGGGATCGGCAGCATCAATCTGGATGTGGAATCCCTGCTCAAGGATCTGATCAATGGCACCCCCGACAAGGAGGGCCTGCTGACCGCGGAGCTCCGCGGGGAACTGACAGGGTTTATTGAGCGTGCGGCGGACTCCATGGGAACAGACTCCAACTATCCCGAGGATAACGACACCACGATCACCACCGCATGGCAGCTGCCCATGGATCGAACAGCGCTGGATCAGGCCATTGCCGGTGCCGAAGCGATAGACCTGGACCGCTATACAGCCGAGACTGCGCAGGCCGTGCGCGATGCGCTGGATGCGGCCAAGGCACTTCCCTTGACGGCAACCCAGGCGGAGATTGACAGCGCCGCAGACGCACTTCAGAACGCCGTTGCATCACTTGTTGAAAAAACCGACAGCACCACCGAGCCCGAGAACCCCAGCGATACTACCGACCCGGAGGAGCCGGACAGCGATGACGCCCCATCCCCTGATGGCAACACAACACAAACCCCGGATCACACCACACAGGCTCCGGATTCGGGTGCTGCAAACACGCCGGATACGGGCGACTCGCTCGCAATTCCGTTTACTGTGATGCTTCTCTCCGGCGCTGTAGCGCTGGCCCTGCTCCGTAGGAAGAAGTAAGGAACCGCCCAAACGGATACAACCGAACGCCCCATCGCACGCGATGGGGCGTTCTCTTTCCATCGTTCATCATCCGGCCCTGCTCAAAAAATGATCCATTTGTAACAACTCTGTAAGACCATACCGGTATAATGGGCCTGAATCCAAGATCAGGAGGGTTTCAATATGACTATTTTAGAGACGAAAAATCTAATTAAAATCTACGGATCGGGCTCGAATGAAGTTCACGCGCTGGACGATGTATCCCTCCGCGTGGCGGAGGGCGAATTCGTGTCCGTGGTGGGCACGTCCGGCAGCGGAAAATCCACACTGCTGAATATGATCGGCGGGCTTGACCGCCCGACCTCCGGCAGTGTGACCGTGCGCGGCAAGGAGCTGTTCACCATGAAGGATGAGGCGCTAACCATCTTCCGGCGGCGGAACATCGGATTTGTCTTTCAGAATTACAATTTGGTTCCGGTGCTCAATGTATATGAGAACATTGCCCTGCCCATCGAGCTCGATGGCGGCAAACCGGACAGCGCCTTTTTGGACGAGATCATCGGGGCGCTCGGCCTGGATAAAAAGCTCGACAATATGCCAAATCAGCTCTCCGGCGGCCAGCAGCAGCGCGTGGCCATTGCACGTGCCCTGTCCACCAAGCCCGCCATTGTGCTGGCCGATGAACCAACCGGAAATCTCGACTCGAAGACGAGCATGGATGTCCTGCTGCTGATGCAGTCCGTCAGCCGCCAGTTCCATCAGACCACCATCATGATCACGCATAATGAGGAGATCGCACAGATGGCGGACCGCATCATCCGGATCGAGGACGGAAAAGTTTCCGCGGGGAGGTGAACACAATGCATGCAAACCGCAACAAATCTGCCCTGCGCCGGATCGAAAAAGGGATGATGCGCGCCAACCGGACACGCAACGCCTTTGCCGTGCTGGCCATCATTCTGACAACTTTTATGATCACCACCATTTTCACCATCGGCGTCAACTATGTGGAAAATATGAACCTCTCCACCGTGCGCACTGCCGGAACGGCGGCAAACACCTTCTTGAATAACCCAACGCCGGAGCAGGTGAATAAAGTCCGCTCCCTGGATTATGTGGAGACAGCGGGCCAACAGATCAATATAGGGTCTGTCTCCCAGCAGAATGGCAGCGGGCGGGAATTACAGATCACCCTGCTGTATGCCGATGCCACGGAGTGGGAAGAGCATCTGTTGCCGGCCTTCAATGATCTGAATGGCAGCTACCCCTCTGCGGAGCATGAGATCATGCTCTCCGGCGATGCGCTTGAGCAGCTGGGGATCGCCTCGCCCACTGTTGGTATGGAGATCCCGCTCACCTATGTGGACCTGACCGGGGAGCACCAGCGCACCTTTACGCTGTCGGGCTGGTTCCGATCCTACACCGGAACGGGGATGTGTTTTATCTCCCAGGCCCTGTGTGAACATTCCGGATGCACGCTGCAGCAGAACGGCATGCTCTCCCTGACCCTAAAGCATATACCGGATGACTTCTATCGCCTGCAGGAGGCCGTCCCCGCCGACGAGTCCCCCGGGCAGAACTGGGCCGCCAGCTTTTCCCTCTCGGGCGGCGGAGCCGGATATGTCGCGGCCGTCTTGGTGCTGCTGGCGCTGTTTATCATCGGCAGCGGCTATCTGCTGATCTATAATGTGCTGTATATCTCCGTAACGCGGGATACGCGATTTTACGGCCTGCTCAAGACGATCGGGACTTCTCCCTCCCAGATCAAAAGGCTGGTCCGCGGGCAGGCGCTGCGCTTTGCCTGCGTCGGGATCCCCATCGGCATCCTGCTGGCAACAGCCGTCTCCTTCGGACTGATCCCCACCCTCCTGACCTCCGCCTTCCTCAGCGGGTCCACGGATATGGACGCAGAGGTTTTCTTTCATCCGGTAATTTTCATCGCGTCTATCCTTTTTTCCGCTGCCACGGTCTGGATCAGCTGTGCCGCACCGGCACGCGCTGCGGCGCGCATCTCGCCGGTAGAGGCGCTGCGGTATCAGAACTTTGCCCCTAAAAAGGTGAAATCCCGGCGCTCCCGCAACGGCGGCAAGCCCGCCGTGATGGCCTTTCACAACGTGTTCCGCGATAAAAAGCGTGCCGTGCTGGTCTTTCTCTCCCTGTTCCTGGGCACAGTGACCATCCTGGGCGTCAACGGCCTGCTCGGGAGTGTGAGTGCGGAGGCGTATGCGGAACGCTATCTGAACTACGATTTTGAATTTCGCGATATACGGTTCACCAACATGGTGAGCAACTCCGGGGACGAGGCCCCCCAGTATGACCAGAAATTTGTCGATCAACTCGCTGCGCTTGACGGCGTGTCGGAGGTCATCGTCAACCGGGCTGTCTGGATTCAGCTCGATCTGAACGATGCAGCCATCCAGGAGCGGCTGCGCGCCTCCTTCGCGCAGGAGCACCTGGCCGATCAGGGGCTGACATTTGACCAGTTTGCCGCCGCGCTCCGGCAGTACGTGGAGGCAGGTACATTCGGCTGCTATGTCTCCACCATTGACGAGCGGTACGTGCAGGCGTTCAATGAGGCCCATCCCGACCACGCAGTCGATCTGGAAGCGTTCCGGCGCGGGGAGACGGCGCTCGTCGGCTTTGAGGATGAAACCTGGACCGTCAACGACACCCTTATCGGCCGCACGCTCAAACTGACCCCTGACAAGGGGACCCCCACCGAATTCTCGGTGGCCGCCGCCCTGAAATACACGGACTACCGCCAGAACGAGCTCACCGCCAATCGGGAAATGCTCGGCAGCGCCGTGCCCGGCTGCCTCCTTGTCAGTCCGGCGGGGATGGCAAAGCTCACAGACAGCTCCGTCATCTACGATATCGGTGTCAACGTCGCCCAGGGGGCGGACCGGGAACGGCTGGAAACTGCCATGAACCGCCTGAGCCAGACCCTCACCGGCGATTCCATCGCGTTCGAGAGCTCGGCACAGGTCATTCGGGAGTGGAATTCCTCCATGTACGCCCTCTCTATTCTGGGCAACGGAGCCTCCATCCTGCTGATTGTAATCGGGCTGATCAACTTTGTCAATGTGATGCTCACCAGTGTGATTGCACGCCGGGGCGAGTTGGCCATTCTGGAGAGCGTTGGGATGACCAAACGGCAGATCCGTGCCATGCTCACGTGGGAGGGGGGCTTTTACGCCCTGATCTCTACCGGCTTGATCCTGACGCTCGGTAACGCCTTCCTCTATCTGGTGGACCGGTCGGCCGCCAGCTTGGCGGATTACGCACAGTTTGTCTACCCCACAGGGCTGGTAGTTGGATTGATTGCCGCCTTTACTGTGATCTGCCTGAGTGTACCTGCAATCGTCTATCGCATATTATCGCGGGAAACGGTGATTGAACGGTTGCGCAATTTTGAAAATTAAGTTAAAATGGCAGAGGGCAGGGGGAAGCCTCTGCCCGCTTTTCTCATCACCTGGGATCGGAGGAATGCGGATGGCCAATCTGCTTTTACTCGAGGATGACCACGATCTGAGCGCCGCGATCGCCCTGGCGCTGGAGCGCGACGGGCACGCCGTCACACTCTGTTACACGCTCCGCGAGGCGCAAGGGGACCGCCGGCTCGAATCCCGCGACCTATATCTGCTTGACATCAATTTGCCCGACGGCAGCGGCCTGGAGCTCTGCACCGCCCTGCGGGAAAAGACGCATGCGCCCATTCTCTTCCTCACGGCCAACGACTCCGAGTGCGATATGCTGCGCGGTTACCAGTCCGGCTGCGACGACTATATCGCCAAACCTTTCTCCCTGGCTGTGCTGTGCAAAAAGGTACAGGTACTTTTGAATCGCACTGGCGCGGGGGATGCAAAGCTGTTCCGATATCTGGACTTTGAGATGGATCTCAACCGCCCGGAGGTCTGCATTGCCGGGGAAACGATCCGGCTTACGCAAAAGGAATACCGGATTTTGAAGTGCCTGATCGAAAACCGCAAAAAGGTGCTCACCCACACCATGCTGCTCGAGCAGGTATGGGATATCGACGGGAATTTTGTGGACGAAAATGCGCTGCGGGTGGCAATCCGCCGCCTGCGGCACAAGCTGCACGACGACGGGCAGCGCTATATCGTCACCGTGTTTGGGATCGGCTATACGTTTGGAGAGTGAAACCGTGAAGCATCTGGAAATCGCCCGTAAAATTCTGATCGCAGCGGCGGCCCTGTGCACGGCGGCCGTTCCGGCGCTCTCATACTTCTTTACACAAGAATCTGCCGTCGCCGCAATTACCGCCGCCCCGGTGCTGATCCTGTTCGGATGTCTGATTCTGCTCGACTACCTGCACCGGCGCAGTACAGACGACCTGCTGGAATCCCTCACCCTGCTGATTGAGAGTCTGGTGGATACACGGGCAGCGGCTCCTTTCCCCGAGGAGGAGGATACGCTGCTCTCCCGCTTGCAGAACCAACTGCTAAAACTGCGCGCCATTCTAAAATCCCACCTTGAGCAGGTGGATCAGGAGAAGGGATATATTCAGTCCCTCGTCTCAGACATTGCGCATCAGGTTAAAACACCGGTCGCCACAGCGCGCGCTTACTGCGAGCTACTGCGGGAGGACGGGATCTCCGATTCGGAGCGCCGGAACCGGCTGGATGCGCTGCAAAACGCCCTGGACAAGCTGACCTTCCTGACGGAGAGCCTGATCCGATTATCACGGCTGGAGAGCGGCCTGATTCATCTCTCCCCGGCACCGGTGGATTTAGGCGATCTGCTGCTTGAGGCCATCAAACAGATTTATCCCCGCGCGCGGGAAAAATCGCTGAAACTGGACTATACCCCTGGGGCGCTCCCAACTGTCCGTGCGGATGTCCGGTGGACGGCGGAGGCCATCGCCAACATCCTGGATAACGCCGTCAAATACACCCCTGCACGGGGGCAAATTGCAATCTCCAGTTCCCTGCTCCCCTCCTATGTACGGCTGGATATCTTCAGCACCTCTGCCCCCATTCCGGAGGAAGAGCAGGCGCAGGTTTTTGCCCGATTTTTCCGGGGGACCGCCTCTGCCGGGCAGGAGGGGGTCGGGATCGGCCTCTACCTGGCGCGGGAAATTATGACCCGCCAGCAGGGATTTATCCGTCTGGCCGTGTCGGACGGTGGGAATACCTTCTCACTGTTTTTCCAGTGGGTACAGCTTGACCCCGATAATCGGTAGGGTGCCGCGCCCACGCTGTTGAACTTTGCCCTCCTGTGTGCTACAATGGAATTGAAACAGGAATAACATGCTTGTATGGGAGGGGATCCAATGAAAATCGTCATTGCAGGCGCGGGGATCGG
>USLQ01000037.1 GCA_900555545.1 uncultured Oscillospiraceae bacterium
AAAAGGGCCTGTTGATTCTCACAGCCAAAACACTGCTCCGGCTGCTGCCGCCGCTCGTCATTACGGATGCGGAGATGGAACGCGGCCTTAAAATATTGAACAACGTATTAGAGGAGGAATAACCCATGAAACATCTGTTAAAAATGCTCGACCTCTCCACGCAGGAGATCACGGACATCTTAAATCTGGCCGATCAGCTCAAGTATGAGCAGAAGCACGGCATCAAGCACCACTACCTGGAGGGGAAGACGCTGGGCATGATCTTCCAGAAGTCCTCCACTCGCACGCGTGTCTCCTTTGAGACGGGCATGTACCAGCTGGGCGGCATGGCGTTGTTCCTCTCCTCCAACGATCTGCAGATCGGCCGCGGGGAGCCGGTGGAGGATACGGCCCGCGTGCTCTCCCGCTATCTGGACGGCATCATGATCCGCACCTATGCGCAGAAGGAAGTGGAGGACCTTGCGGATTACGGCACGATCCCAGTCATCAACGGCCTGACTGATTTCTGCCATCCCTGCCAGGTGCTGGCCGACCTGATGACCATCCCCGAGAAGTTGGGCAATCTGGACGGCCTGAAGATGTGCTACATCGGCGACGGCAACAACATGGCCAACTCCCTGATCGTCGGCGGACTCAAGACGGGCATGACCGTCAGCGTCGCCTGTCCGGAGGGGTATGACCCGGCCAAAGAGGTGCTGGAGTTTGCCCAGCCGACCGGCAAATTTGAACTCTGCCGCAAGCCGGCGGACGCTGCGAAGGGTGCCGACGTCATCCTGACCGACGTCTGGGCGTCCATGGGCCAGGAGGGCGAGGCCGCCGAGCGCCGCAGGGTGTTTGAGGGCGTCTATCAGGTCAATCGGGAGCTGCTCGAGGCCGCCAACAGCGGCTGCATGGTGCTCCACTGCCTGCCCGCCCACCGCGGGGAGGAGATCACTGCGGACGTGTTTGAGGACCACGCGCAGATGATCTTTGACGAGGCGGAGAACCGCCTCCACGCGCAGAAGGCCGTCATGGTCCAGCTGATGAAGGATTAGCGCGCGTTTCAAGATTATACAATCATACCCGGCCGGCTGTCGTCCGGCAGGAGAAGAACGTCCCTGTGGAGATGCTTTCCTGAAAGAGAAAGCGCTCTGCATGGGGCGTTTTTTATCTGTTGTGCAGATGTTTTTCCTACCTGGAAAATCGCCTGGGGGATTTAGGGCACAGGCGTAAGTCCATACAATCGAAAACGCCGCCGCGTCGTCGCGGATTGCATTCCGCACTTATTCCGTCGCTCCTACTTGCCGCAAAAAGTCCCATTTGTTGCGTCTGTTCGCTTGCGAGCGCACTCACGACGCCTCCGCGGCGCTATCAACTTTTTGCAGGGCACACGGTGAAAATCTGTACTATCTCCGTAGGGAATGCCCCCTCGGCGTTCCCTACGGGGGCAAGGCGGGGCTTGTGCGTTTTCCATATGCCTGTAAAAGAGGAAATCCGAAAAACGCAGGACAGGAGTTTGCATAATTCTCCGTTTTATGGAAACCGGCTGAGGATATCCCGCGTTTCTCTCTGTACAAAGTCGTAAACCACGTCGTTTTCCGTGCTCCGCACCCGTTTCAGGAATTCCTCCGGGCTCTGGACATCGGGGAGGGCATAGCAAAGGATGCAGCGGCGCACGGTGTCAAGGTCGAACTGCTGATAGATCCGGTTGAAGAATCGGAACCCCAGCAGGTGCCGGTTGGGGAAGAAGGGACTTTTCCCGGAGTCTTGCTCCCGGCAGAGCTTTTTCCAGTAGCGCTCGCTCCACTTTTCATATTCCTTTCGGTGTTTTTCAAAGGATTTGCGGTTGTGGTGATACCGGTAGATCTCCGCACTCCACTCCGCGCCGCCCTCGTCCAGAAATCCGGCGGCGGCAAACGTCCCACTGATGCACCACAGGTGGCCGAGCTCGTGCGGGATGTAGGATTCACAGATATCAGCCGGTAAGCGGAAATTTTCATACACGGTCAGATGATCCCGCACGTAGGCGTTTCGCCTGTGGATAAATCCGAGGGACAGCAGCTGAAAATTGCACCGCACCGGCTTTTCACGATATAAATTTGTATTGTACCAATTCAGTACATCGTCGTTGGCCTGTACAATGGCCTGGGCGCTCTCACGCTCGCTCTTTTTGGGAGTCAGGGCACGGAATTGGCCGTACTGTGCCTCAAAATAGCTCCCTTTGCGGAGCGCGTAGACCATATAGCAGTCCTGTTTGGGCATCCGGATGGCGCATGTGCCGTCCGGATTTTTTTCTGCAAAGTATACCTCATAGTCCTCTAAGCCGTATGCGGTCAAAGGTTCATACACGCACGGGATGGGGCGGCCGCTCATGCGCACGGAGCTGTCTGGAAAGTCAAGCCGGGGGAAAAACCGCAGGTAGTTATCATACAGGAAGATGCGATCTTCACGAAAAAAGTTATACCGGTCACCTCTCTTCCGCTGCGACAGATGCCGCCGGAACAGACCATTACTCTCAAATTCAATCACGTATCGCCCGGTACCGGACGGCTTTGGTGTGTAGCAGGACTGCCGGCGGAAGGGGTGGCTGTCCGGGCTTTTTTGATAGGGAAGTTCTCTCCCGGCGTCATCTGTCAGTTCCGTGATTTGAAAACGGTCGTCGAGGATAAAAAAAGCGTCGGTACCGGGATCCAGCGTATAGCGGATCGTCCCCTTGAGCGTGCAGGGGCTAAAGTGAAGTTCCATCTGGGCGTGATTCATATCAATCGGCTGCCTTTCAAAAGAATAGATGAATTTGGAGGGGATAAACAAGCCCTTCTATGTGGGGAGCTGATTCAAGAGGGCTCCCGTACTTCAGTGCATTATTATACATCTCTCACCGCCGGAAAAATAAAAACGCGCACGAACGGTACCGCTCCGTGCGCGAATGGTCATAACTGCCGTGCGTGTTTAGGTGAATAATGGGTTGTGCGCGTTCCCGTTCAATCAATCCCACTCCGTTCCCGATACAGCGCCGATGTCCACATTTTTGGTATCGTGCGTTTTGGTGCATAGCAGGATCAGCGCGATTGTCAGGCCGGGCAGGGCAATACCCAGTGTGATGTAGCCAACCATGCTGTCCCCCAGCAAGTTCAGCAGAACCAGTCCGGCAATCACGCCGATCCCCGCAAAAACCGTGCTGCAAATTGCAAAGGCTGTCAATACGGAGGAGCGCAGATTGGTGGGGGTGGACTCGGATACCATGATCGCCCCGATGATATCCCCGGCTGCCCAGTAGCTGCCAACCGCGGCGCCGCACAGGAATCCTACCACATACGGCGGCCAGTCGTGATTGGAACCGATAAAGAAAAGGAGATAGCTGATAATGACACAGGCGCTCATCGCAATGGCGGCGGGTTTGCGTCCCCATTTATCCGCCAAAAAGCCCTGCATCAGCTGAAGTGTGGCACTGCCCACCGGGAAGAGGAAAAGGGCCTTTGTCACAAAGGGAGCAGCGGCCTCTAATGCATGGTTCAGTTCCATTCCCTGATTGACAAATTGAACGGCATAGCCATTGGCCATGGTGCTCTCATAGTACATCGTGATGAGCGAGGCCCAGAGCAGGAAGCCATAACTGATCAAAAGCCAGCGCAGCTGGCGGTGATTTAAGAGGAATTTGATGGCGGAGATCAGTCCACCCTGGGCGCCGCCACCATCTTTCTTGGCCTTAAGAGCGGCCTTTTCAGTGTCGCTCATGCGCAGGTAGGCGATCCTCTCATCCAGATATACGTCTGACTCACGAACCAGCAATAGGGCAATTAGGGCTGCCGCCGCAGCGAATACGGCGCAAATCAGGTAGACCGTCCGCCAGCCGGAGGTGCCGTCCCCCATAAAGGTATCCCGCAGTAAGGGGATGAGCATCATACCGATGGTTGCGACAGCCTTGACCATGGAGTAGAGCTTTGCCCGGTGCTTGGCGGGAGCGGTTTCCAATACATAGACGGCCTGCATATCGTGCGGTGTGAAAAAGTTGATGACAATGGTACCAATCAGATAAACCGGGATGTTGGAAGTAATCCCGATCAATAGCAGACCGAGGCCCATTCCGAGCGTATTGATCACCAAAAACAGCTTCCGGCCGAACCGGTCGGACAGCGGCTTATACAGCATGGCAAACGCGGAACCGATGATGCTCACTGTCCCCAAGGCGCTCATCCGTGCGAGCGCCATGTCTTCACCGAATACGGGGGCGAATAACTCCTGAGATAGGACGCTCTGCATCTGTGTTCCGATCTGTGAGGTGATTTCGTCTGCTATGTAGATGATGCAGATGATGAACAGCATGTAATAGAGATATCCGTGTGCTTTTGGCCGCTGCTTCTGTTTTTGAAGCCGGGTTAGCTCCCGAATTTCCCGGCTATGGCGCTGTTCAGATTGCTGATCTGTTGATGCGCGGTTTTTCACCATATAAAACCCCTCCCTGATTATTATATAAAACAAATGAATAATATTAATATATAGCAATTCTTTTATACATTATATAAAATGATCACTCGGATTACAAGTCCGTGTTTTCAGACAAAGAATCGGGATTTTTTCATCTGGATGGCTGACACAATCTGCTCCGGTGCAGTTGACAGACGGACGTCGTTGTGGTATAATTTTTAAGCCGCTTATTCCGGGCTTATCAAGTGGACGTGCTCCCGCCCGTGCAATAGCGAGACTTGTTTAAGAGGTAGGTACCAGTATGTACGCAATTATCGAGACCGGCGGCAAGCAGTATAAGGTCGAAAAGGGCGACGTCGTCTACATCGAGAAGCTCGACGCCGAGCAGGATTCCACCGTCACGTTTGACAAGGTTGTGGCTCTGCACACCGGCCGCTCCTTCAAAATGGGCGAGCCCTATGTCGCAGGCGCATCCGTAGCCGCCAAGGTCGTTAAGAACGGCAAGGCCAAGAAGATCACGGTTTTTACCTATAAGCCCAAGAAGAATGAGAAACGCAAGATGGGCCACAGGCAGCCGTATACCAAGGTGGAGATCACCGAGATCAACAAGGGCTGATTTCCGATGATCCAAGCGGATTTTTACGTACAGGGCGGCGATCAGGTGTGTGGATTTTCTGTCTCCGGTCACGCGATGTTCGCGGAGTCGGGAGAGGATATCGTCTGTGCTGCAGTCTCCTCTGCGGCCTATATGACGGCCAACACGCTTACGGAGATCCTCTCGCTTGATCCGCAGATCCTTCTGGATGAGGGTTGCATGTGCGTACTGCTTCGCGAGCCCGGTGAGATTGACCGGGCGCAGGATATCCTGAAAGGGTTCCGGCTGCACCTGACACAGCTGGCAACCGACTATCCGAATCATATTGCTGTTAATTTAAGAGGTGTAGAAAATGCTTAAAATTAATCTTCAGCTGTTTGCCCATAAAAAGGGAATGGGTTCCACCCGCAACGGCCGTGACTCCGAGTCCAAGCGCCTGGGCGCAAAGCGTGCGGACGGCCAGTTCGTTCTCGCCGGCAACATTCTCGTCCGCCAGCGCGGCACGCACATCCATCCCGGCAACAACGTCGGCAAGGGCAGTGACGACACGCTCTTCGCGTTGATCGACGGTACCGTCAAGTTCGAGCGCATGGGCAAGGATCGCAAAAAGGTCAGCGTATACGCTGTCGAGCAGTAAGGCTGTAACGGAGCGGTTCCCATTCTGTGGAATGGGAACCGCTTTTTTATCGCTTATGGCGCATATATAAAAACTTTTGCCTTTTTTTGCAGTCTGATATGCAAAAAGTGTCTGTGTCAGCCTATTGGTGGGGCTGCTTTTTGCGGCCGTCAGCTTGCTTGTGCCGGGGTGCTCACCGGGGGATCGCAATGCCGGGCGCGTCTGGTATGAGGTGGACATCAATTATTACAGCGGCAAACGGAGCTGCCACCGCCTGCTCTGGTTCAACGTTTGTGACATACGACCCCTATGAGGCCTTTCTGGCGATTTTTAGGGGAGATAAAAATAAATCAGAAAACAAAAAGCTGTCATCTTCAGCCTGACGGGTTGAAAGTCCCCAAACACAGGATAAAGCGCCCCGGTTTCCCGAGGCGCTTTTCAATATGCTCCATAGGCCTTGCAACTCAATTCTTTAACGCGTAGGCATAGGATTTCCGTTGCCTGAACGACTTTCTCATCATAGGTCCAACTTTTGTCCGGTTCATAATGCGCCATGATGCAGTCAAGTGCGTGGAGCTTGTCCGCGTACGCAGAAGCGCGTTCCAGCCTACCCGTACCGACCACACTGCAATAGTGCGTGGAATAATCGCAGGCCCGCCCGCCGCGGACAATCTGGTGATCCGAGTCCAACTCAAAGCCAACATTCGGGTTCTGGTCCATCAGTTCCAGCTTGCGTCCCGTCCGCGCGCCATGAAAATAGAAAAAGCATCCTTCTGCTGTGCGTTCAAATCCAAAGCTCAGCGGCACGATATAGGGGGCGTCCGACCCGTTACACAGCGCGATCCTGCAGCAGTCACAGCCGGCGATGATCTGATCGATTTTTTCAATGTCCGTCACTTCACGCTCTTTCCGCCGCATAAAACGGCTCCTTTCCATATGATGATATTCTAAATCTCAATCGACTCAATCTCCGACACATCCCGGTGCAGATTCATCAGATCCTCGCGGTTGTAGTCCTTGGGCAGGCGGGCGTTGATCTCTACATCGATTTCGTCCTCATCAATATTTTCGGTTTTAAAATTCAGGATCTCAATGCGGTTATCGTGGAACCACTGTTTTAAATCCGTGATGGCCTCGCTGCTGTCCCGCATGTGAATGTAGATGTGTTCGGCAGTGGCATTCCGAAAGATCCTGAATTTTTTGTGCAGCAGAATTTGGATTAAAATAATCAGCACGGTGGCACAAATGCCCATGATGTACATGCCTGCACCGATTGCCATGCCGACGCCCGCTGTGGCCCAGACGCCCGCGGCCGTGGTCAGCCCGTTGACAGCCTGATGGTGGACAAAGATCATACCTGCCCCCAAAAATCCGACGCCGCTGACGATCTGCGCCGCCAGGCGGGAGGGATCCAGCTTGATATCCGCATCGTAAGTCAGCAGGTCAAAAAATCCGTACTTGGAGATGATCATCATCAGTGAGGAGGCTAAGCAGACGATAAAGTGCGTGCGCGGCCCGGCAACCTTCATCCGGTTTTTACGCTCGTAGCCAATCAGTCCGCCGCAGACGCCCGCCAGGATAAGGCGCCCGAGAAATTCCAGCTGCTCCAGCAAATAGGGACCCCACTCCAATTCCATGTTTTTGCCTCCTTTCAAATAAGTGACAGTTGATATCCTAATATTATACTGATTTTTATGGGAAAAGTCAATAAAATAGAAGTTCATTCCTGCGTGAATTTATACTTGAAAGCATGATTCCCATGCGGACTCCAATCCATAGAAAGGTCTTTTTATTTGATCTGGTTTGTGGTACAATGTAAAGGATTCAAATGATTTAAAATGCAAAGGATGTTGCGTTTATGGGGCTTATTGCAAAATCGATCAAAGGCACGCAGGATCTGCTGCCGCAGGACAGCTATAAGACGCAGTACGTGGAGCAGGCCATGCGCGAGGTGGCTCAGGCCTATGGCTACCGCGAGGTGCGTACCCCGGTGTTCGAGCAGACCAATCTGTTTGAGCGCGGTGTGGGCGGCACGACCGACGTTGTCCAGAAGGAGATGTACACCTTTACCGACAAGGGTGGCAATTCGCTGACCTTGCGCCCGGAGGGGACGGCCGGTGCCGCCCGCGCGTTTTTGGAGCACGGCCTGTTTAACGAACCGCTCCCGCAGAAGATGTACTACTTTACCTCCTGCTACCGGCACGAGAATCCGCAGGCGG
>USLQ01000038.1 GCA_900555545.1 uncultured Oscillospiraceae bacterium
CGAACGTCTCTACGTTATTGATATTGGAGGGCTTGTACCAGTAGCCCGCCGCCGCCGGGAAGGGTGGCTTGAGGCGCGGCATGCCGCGCTCACCCTGAAGGGACTCGATCAGAGCCGTCTCCTCGCCGCAGACAAACGCGCCCGCGCCCGCTTTAATGCGCATGGAACAGGAAAAATCCGTCCCCAGGATGTGGTCGCCGAGCAGACCGCGCTCACGCGCCTGCGCCATGGCGTTCTCCAGGCGCTTGATCGCCAGCGGGTACTCCGCACGCACGTAGACGATCGCCTCCCTGGCGCCGATTGCATACGCGCCGATGAGCATGCCCTCGATCAGGTTGTGCGGGTCGCTCTCAATAACTGCGCGATCCATGAACGCACCGGGGTCGCCCTCATCCGCGTTGCAGATGAGGGACTTTTCCGTACCGGGTGCACTGCGCGCGGCATTCCACTTGAACCATGTTGGGAAGCCGGCGCCGCCGCGCCCTTTCAGGCCGGAGACCTTGATCTCCTCAATCACCTGTTCGGGTGTCATCGTGGTGAGCACCTTTTTAATGGCCTGATAGCCGTCATCTGCCAGATAGTCGTCAATATTTTCAGGATTGACAATGCCGCAGTGCCGCAGTGCAATCCTCGTCTGCTTCGCTAAAAAGGCCTTATCCTCATCCGCGATCATCAGCCGTTCCACAGTGCTCATATCGCCGCTCACAACGGCCCTGGCAATATCGGCCGCATCCGACTCGGATACCCGTACAAGCCGGGTCAGCGCGCCGGAGTCCGAATAAACATCCACGATCGGCTCCAGATAACACATGCCGATACAACCCGCGATGGTAAGCTCCGGCTGAACAGAGGCAGTTTCAAATTCACGCGCCAGGGCATCATAGACCTTTGCCGCACCGGCGGCAATGCCGCAGCTGCCCTCACCAACTACGATCTTCATGCGGACACCTCCTCTGCTTTCCGCAGGTCGCGGATAATCTTGCGCGCCTTATCAGGTGTCAGGGAACCATAGGTCTCCTCGTTAATCATCATGACCGGCGACAGGCTGCAGCAGCCAAGGCAGGCCACATACTTGAGGGTGAACAGGCCGTCGGGCGTAGTGCCGCCGTCGTGAATCCCAAGCTCCTCCTCCAGGGCTCCGCCGATAGAGTCCGCCCCATTGACATGGCAGGCGGTTCCCTTGCAGAGCATAATCAGGTATTTACCGACCGGCTCAAAGCGGAACTGCGCATAAAAGCTCGCCACGCCAAAGACCTTGGCCGGCTTGAGCCCGAGCTGCTCCGCTATGTAGCGCAGGACATCCTGCGGCAGGTAACCGTAGATCTCCTGGGCCTGCTGTAAAACAGTGATCAGGCTGCCCTTGACGTCGCGATAATGGGCCATGACATCGTCGAGCAGGGACAGATCGCTCTTCCTCTCATTTTCCAACATATTATTTTTCCTCCTTAAGCGGAAAGACAGATACGTCAATATTATACAGGCAAACTGCACGAATGTAAAGCCGAAAATTTATGCAAAAAACAGGGAACAACGGTTCACACGCCGGATTCAAAGGCGGTTCGGATGTTCCGAACACCGACGATGTCGAGTTTCTCCTGCAGTTCCTGAGAGACTGTTTTCAGATTGTGCATGGGGATAATCGCCCGCTTGAAGCCCAGCCGTGCCGCCTCCACGAGGCGCTGCGTACAGTTGGACACCGCCCGGATCTCTCCGGCGAGGCCGATCTCACCAAAGGCGACCGTATCCGAATCCACCGGCGTATCCTTCAGGCTGGAGATCAATGATAGCGCCACCGGCAGATCCGCCGCGGGCTCGTCCAGCCGCAGGCCGCCAACTACATTGATATAGGCATCCGAATTATTAAAGAAATAACCCGCGCGCTTTTCCAGCACGGCCAATATCATGGCCAGACGGTTGTAATCAAAACCCGTGGCCACACGGCGCGGCGTACCGAATCCCGTACTCGCCACCAGCCCCTGCACCTCCGCCAAAATCGGACGCGTCCCCTCCATGGTACAGACAACACAGGTGCCGGAGGTGTGCTGCGGGCGGCCGGAGAGCAACATCAGGGAGGGATTCTCCACCTCACTCAAACCGGTGTCCAGCATCTCGAACACGCCGATCTCATTGGTGGAGCCGTATCGGTTTTTAACGGCGCGGAGGATCCGGTAGGAGAGGTTCCGCTCCCCTTCAAAATAGAGCACCGCATCCACAATATGTTCCAGCAGCTTGGGACCGGCAACATTGCCGTCCTTATTGACGTGGCCGACGACAAGGATGGGGATGTCGAGGCTCTTGGCCGTGCGCAGGAAGAGATTCGTGCACTCGCGCACCTGGGATACACTTCCCGGCGAGGAGGCCATCTCGGTGATATTCATCGTCTGGATGGAGTCGATGATGACGATCCCCGGCTTTTCCGCCCGGATGTACTCGCAGATCCCCTGCGCGTCTGTCTCCCCCATGATGGAGAGATTGTCCGAATCCACGCCGAGCCTGTCCGCACGCAGCTTAATCTGATGCGGAGACTCCTCGCCGGAGACATACAGGACCTCGAGCGTTTCCCCAAGGGTACGACAGATCTGCAACAGGATCGTGGACTTTCCAATACCGGGATCGCCTGTGAGCAGGACAAGGGAGCCTTTGACGATTCCCCCGCCCAGCACACGATCCAACTCCTGAAAACCGGTGTGATACCGCTGCTCGGAATCGGCTGTGATCTCCCGGATCTTCACCGCGCGCGAGACCGGCCGCGTATGCCGAGCCTCCCCTGCCCTGTTGCCGGCGGAAGCGGCCGCGCGAACCTCCTCCTCCATGGTATTCCACTCCCCGCACCCGGGGCATTTACCATACCATTTTGCACTCTCATATCCACATTCAGAGCAGATATAGACTGATTTAACTTTCTGTGCCATCTGAACCCTCCGTCACATCCGTATCGTAGCCGCCGTGAAAATACTGTAAAATCCCCTGCACAATACAAAAGGCCATCTGCCCCTGGTATTCCTCATCGTGCAGCCGGGTATTTTCCTCCGGATTGGAAATAAAGCCACATTCCACAAGCACAGCCGTCGCCTTCGCCTGATAGAGCAGGTAAATGCTGGAGCCGGAGGGCTTGATTTTCCGGTCGTTCCAAGGTTGCAGCTGCGTGCGGATCACATCCTGAATCTGCTCTGCAAGATCGGCAGAGGACGGTGTGTTTTTGGAATAGAAAACCTGAGCTCCCCTGACAGAGGAACTGGAATAATGATTCTGATGGATGCTGACGAGGATGGAGTTTGGCGTATCCTCAAATAGTTTCATCCGGTTATGGATATCACTCACCTTGATCTGCCGCGTCGTCTGAGCGGACTCATCATGTATGGAGCGATCATCCGTACGCACCATGACGGTGGGGACGCCGAATGCCCGCAGAAATGCCTCCGCCTTGAGCGTGATGGCCAGATTGATATCCTTTTCGCTTGTTCCGTCCGCCGCAACCGCGCCGCCGTCGATCCCTCCGTGTCCGGCATCGAGCACAACAGTCGGCAGCTCGTGCTGCACCTCCGCCATCGCCGGACGGGAACGAAAAAAGGGAACCGACAGGATCAGGCACGATACACAGACGATGCATATCGCCGGCAGCACCCATCTTTTGATCACCATGCAATCACCCCGTACAAATCTATACGCGCTTGCGCGGGGGATATTCCTGCCACCCGATCAGTTGATGCGAATAAACCCACCGGCCGGAACTGTCACACCGTCCACGGTGACATCCGCCCCGGTATAATTGACATAGACCAGGGAACTTGAGTCGTACTCGGTCATATAGACGCCCTCGGACAGTTCCTGATGATCCGTCATCCGGGAACCACGCAGGTCGGCCAGCGCGTCGTTGACCTCTACATAGAATTTTACGGCATCATTGATAGACTGCTCATAAACCAGCCTCTCCGATTCGGACGCAAACTCCTCCGGTAGGCTGTATACCCACAGATAGCTCGGGCAGGCGCCGAACTCCACGCTGCGCAGAAGGGATTCCTGCAACGCATCCGGATCCGTAAGATTGAGCGGCTTTCCCGTATATTCCACCGTGCCGTGCAAAAGCATCTGTACAAAGGGTACGGCCTCATAGGCTTCGCTCTCTGCGTAGGAACTTCCGAGTGGCAAATTTGCAATGATATCCACATGCTTCAAGGTATAGAGATTCCCATTATCGATCATCAGGCTACGGCCATAGGCCACCCGCTCCATCTGTGTGGCCACCTGTTCCACAAGGGCTGCCCGATACGCATCATCACGGGCGTAATCCGAGTAAAGCAGAGACCCTGCGTCGTTGACACTGAATTCAAGCTGCGGATACTCCTCCATCCAGGAGAGAAAATCACTCAGAGACTTACGGGATTTGTCAAATTTCAGCGCGTTTGTCTGATAGGTTTTCCAACCGAGTGTAGGGGTGAGCAAATTCGTCAAATTGGCCGTAATATCGGAACCGTTAACCCCGTTTGCCTTGCTCATACCCGATACGCGCGCAGAGGCCGTGAGGATATTGATATCCAAATACAGATGGAGGTTCTGAGCATCCATATAATCCATCAAATCTTCAAAATCGCCTTTTCCTCCCAGGGAGGGCATAAAAGAGACATCGGACAAATCCTTTTGCGCGTATCCGCCGGAGAGCGCCCCCATATACCGCAGTGCGATATTGTCAACGCCCTTTGCCTTGAGCTGCTGAACCATATCCTGCGCCTGTGCATAAGTGGTCAGTTTTGCCGAACCCTCCCAGAGGTTAGAATACCCGACAGTAGTGAGCACAAATGGCAGAGCTTCGCTCTCATCGACATTGCTATTGGACAGCGAACCGTCACGAATCAGCTGCTCCCGGCAGGCGATTGCCATTCCCGCATAAGAGGCATTGGAATCGCTGAGGAATCGATAACACAGGCGAATCTGCCCGGTGTATTGGCGGTCACTGACAGCGACTGCCTCCTCCGTCTCCCGCCCCACCGGGATGGATGTATCCGTCAGGATGAATGATGGCCACACCCGGTTGAACGAACCGGTTCCATCTGATTTTTCCGCTCGGATCCGTGCCACCGAATCCCCCTCCTCGATGAGGGCACAGAAGGCCGAATCCCCCTGCTTCATTCCAAAAATCCCCATCATCGCGCTGGGTTCCTCCACGTTGTTGACCGCCGGATCGGAACCATACACCCGCAGGCCGACAGGTTCTGCCAACGCCTCGGTGCTGTCCGTATGGATAATCGCGCCGCTGCCATCGGGCACCAGCATAAAATCACCAGCCTGTGCCGACGACGAAGCACCAAAGTGGCTGAGCACGTCCAACTCCAAAACACTCAGGCCGGGAGCTGTCGCGATGGAACTACAGTCAATCTCCACAATCAGGCTGCCATATACCAGAGAGTAATTTGCGGTGAAGGAGAACCAGATATCTCCCTCTGCAAGCTGATCCTGCGTTTTGGCAGCCGTCGCGGCACTGTCCGCCATAATATAGGTGACCGTCAGCGCCTCGCCTGCAATGGTATAGGACGCAGCACCAAAGGCGGCGCTGTTGTCCTGTGTGTTAAGCTGATAGATCTTACCACCGGAGGTGACTGTCGCGCCAAAGGCCGCTGCGGAAGATTCGTGGGTACCGTCGGACGGGACTGCCCGCCAAAAGCTGTTTTTCGTCACATCCTTGACAGCGATGGAGAAAGTCGCCGGATCCAGATACAATTCTTCCAGACCAGACTGGGCCACAAATTTCAGCGCATCCTCCGCCGATGCCGTATGTGCTGCCGTGCAGTCCACTGCATCTCCCGCTCCATTTACCGGAGATTCAAACGCCGCTGCATCAATCGTTCCAGCCGCAGAACTGCGCCCACAGGAAGTCATCGCAGCACCTGTCACACAGACGGCAAGCACAGCGGATAAAGATTTTATAAAATATTTCTGAAATATCCTTGAACTCTTCTGTTTTTCCATTGACAAGATCCCTCCGAACAGCGGATTTAAATTCCCGTTACCCTACAACTACACAGCCTTTTCACCAGTTGTATTTATATAATCATACCATAAATCTACATTCATTTCCATAGCCGAGAGGGAAAACCGGAAATTTGACTTTATAATCAAAAACAGGTATCATAGAGGACAAGACAAAACCCATTATCAAGAGGTGAAATCGTGACTATTGTTATTGTAATCGACACTTTACAGCTCAACAACGGTACGACTATGACAGCGTACCGGTTTGCCAATATGCTGCGTTCCCATGGGCACACTGTTAAGTTTGTCTCCACCGGAGAGGCAGAGGCCGATAAATATACTGTGCGGGAGCGCTACTGCCCGGTTGCCACGCCAATCGCACGCAAACAGGGAATTATTTTTGCCCGCAGTGATAAAAAAGTATTCCACAAGGCGTTTGAGGGAGCCGATGTGGTACACCTGATGATGCCCTTCCCCTTTGAACACAATGCCATGAAGATCGCGCGTGAAATGGGAATCCCCTGTTCGACCGCCTTCCACGTACAGCCGGAAAATGTCACCTATATCACGCATACAGACGCCCTCCCCATGATGAACGAGGCGGTTTATAAATTTTTCTACCGCACATTTTATAAAGATTTTCACCACATCCACTGTCCGTCCAAATTTATCGCACAACAGCTGGAAAAGAACGGTTATGATGCCAAGCTGTATGTGATCTCCAACGGGGTGGACAGCGCCTTCCGTCCGCCTGTGGAAAAACCTGCGGTTCATGACGACCTGTTCCGCATCCTTATGATCGGCCGGCTGTCCCCCGAAAAGCGCCAGAATGTGCTGATTAAAGCCATCGCGCACTCTCGATATAAGGACAAAATTCAGCTGTATCTGGCCGGGAAAGGACCGCGTGAGGAGGCGCTGCGCATCTTAGGGAAGACACTCCCGCACCCGCCGGTAATTGGATTTTATTCCCAGGATAAGTTGATCAATCTGATTCACTCCTGCGATCTGTATGTGCACGCCTCCGTGGTGGAGATTGAGGCAATCAGCTGTATGGAGAGTTTTGCCTGCGGCTTAGTACCGGTTATCTGTGACGCGCCGCAGTCGGCTACGCGTCAGTTTGCACTTGATGAGCGAAGCCTGTTTAAGCCGGATGATCCCAAAGCGCTTGCCGCCAAAATCGACTACTGGATCGAGCATCCGGAAGAACGCGCGGAAATGTCTAAAAAATATGCACAGGAGGGCGACGAATATCGGGTGGAACGCTCTGTTGAGAAGGCGGAGGAAATGTTCCGAGAGGTAATTGAAGATTATAAAAAGGGAATTCTCTGAGAACTTAGACGAAAAGCCCAGGGATTATCAGGTGTGTCCCCTGAGCTTTTCTCGTTTAAGTCCCGACCTCGATAATAATGTATCCGCGAAATTCCACTTAAATATATTTTAATTATTTTTGATGACTATGATTAGACAAAATCAATTGATCTATGCCAATCATTTTTTGAAACAAATCTGATATAGGGCTGTGATTCCACTGTTTCGAATATAATGACATGATGCCCTATTCACATGTGTTACTCGTTGTATCGGATTCAGAACAATCACCACAAACCCTATGAAACACCCACTGCGATGTATTCGAAGAGTGTGAAAAGAATTCAAGTGATAAAGCGTTTGAGTACTTAAAAAGTCTCGGCCTGGCCAGTGCGGTTTCGTACTGCAATAGGTACTGCAATGCCAACGAATTTTAACCGCTTTCAAGCAAATAC
>USLQ01000039.1 GCA_900555545.1 uncultured Oscillospiraceae bacterium
TGTACAAAATGGCCGACATGCAGGCTATCCGCCGTGGGGTCAAAGCCAATATAGAACTTGACTTTCTCCTCCTCCAGCATTTTGCGGACCTTTTCCTCATCCGTGACCTGGGCGATCAATCCGCGCGCGGTCAACTCGTCGTAGACACTCATTTAATATTCCCCTTTCAAAATTTAGGAGTTGATTTAGGGGACAAAAACGCCCCCTGCCTATGCAGAGGGCGGAAATACCGCGGTACCACCTCTATTCACTGCATCCTCACGGATACAGCCTTTAAGGGTACAAAACAAATGTCAATACCCCGACTCTATAACGGGAGAACCCGGCACAGCCTACTGGATCATACGTTCAACCGTGCAGCTCAGGGATGTATTTCACCCCGGTATCCGTACTGTTTCGCACCGCCCAACAGCTCTCTGAAACATAACCGCAGTTACTTCTTCCCCTCTTTGCCGATGTGGGTATTATAGCCTTTCATGCTCCGTTTGTCAACCCTTTTCTGCTGCCCGGATCATTTCCTCCGCATTCTCGAGCTGGAGACGGGTGATGTTGTCCCCTCCGGTGATCCGCGCCAGCTCATACTTGCGGCCCTCCAGATCGAGCGATTGAACCCGGGTATAGGTGCGTTGGCCGTCCGATTCCTTTTGAATGCGAAAATGCGTATTGGCCATCGCAGCAATCGGCGCCAAATGCGTCACGCAAATCACCTGATGGCTGGCGGCGACACGGCGCATCATGCGTCCAATCTTCTGTGCTGCACGGCCACTCACACCCGTATCGATCTCATCAAAAATCAATGTTGGTACATCGTCCTGAGCAGAGAGGACATTTTTGAGCGCCAGCATTACACGCGAGAGCTCACCTCCAGACGCAATTTTAGATAGAGGACGCGGCGGCTCTCCGGCGTTGGCGGAAATATAGAATTCCATTGTCTCCGCGCCGTTTGAACCCGCTGGAGTCTCCGTCCGGTTGACAACAAAACGTGTATCAGGCATATCCAACTGTGCCAAACTCTCCTGCACCTGCACACTCAATGCTTCAGCTGCCTTTTCGCGGCTCTGAGTCAATGCTATCGCCCGCGAAATCACTTCGTCCCGAACGCCATCCAACTGGGCAGAGAGTTCCCGGGCTCGTTCATCCGAGCAGATGATACTCTCAGCCTCTCTGCGCGCATTATCCAGATAGGAGAGCATCTCCTCCTCAGTGGAACCATATTTCAGGGACAACTGATAAAGTGCATCCAAACGCGCCTCGATCTCGCCCAGTTCATTTTCATCGGCATCGAGGTTTTCCATACTGTCCCGTATTTCGGAAGAACACTCCTCGATTAAATAGGAGAGCTCTTCCAGCTTTTGCGCAACCACACCATATTGCGGATAAAAGGGAGCCACCGCAGCAAGCGACTGTGATGCACCTGTGATCAAATCATAGGCACCCGTCATATTTTCATCTTCTCCAGCCAGAGCTGCATAGGACTGATGCGCAGCATCCGCCACTTTTTTGGCGTGGTGAATCAGGGTGCGCCGTTCTTCTAACTGCGCACGCTCCCCAGGCGTGATCTGCGCCCGATCCAGTTCCTCGATCTGGTAGCGCAACACCTCCAACCGGCGCTGCTTGTCCTCCTCCGCCGCATTCAACTTGGAGAGCTCACGCCGGATGGCGCAATAGCGCCTATAGGAGGAACGGTAATCAGAGAGGAGCGAGCCGTTCTGTGCAAAGGCATCAATAAACTGCATATGCTTATCTGGATTGAGCAGGGACTGGCTGTCATGTTGCCCATGGATGTTAATCAGACCACCGACCACGCTCTTGAGCGCCGAAACAGGGACCGGATGCCCGTTGATACGGCAGCGGTTTTTCCCCTCCCCGCTGATGACACGGTTGACGATCAGGCTGCCGTCCTCCTCCGGTTCAACCCCAAGCGCCCGCATTTCCTCGGTGACAGAATCCGGCAGCGAGTCAAATACAGCCGTCACACTTGCGCTGGGTGCCCCATGGCGGATCAGCTCGCGCGAGGTGCGCTCGCCCAAGATCGCGTTGATTGAGTCAATCACGATCGATTTACCCGCACCCGTCTCACCGGTCATCACGTTGAAGCCGGCTGAAAAATCAATGTCCGTATGTTCAATTACAGCGATATTGTCGATCACTAAACTGACAAGCATATTTAACCCTCACTTGTTGGATAACAGACGTTGGATCGTCCTCTTCATTTCGCCGGCATTTTTCTCCGTCCGGCAGAGCACAAAAATAGTGTCGTCCCCGGCCAGTGAACCAACGATCTCCTCGATCTGCAGGGCATCAATTGCCGCGCACGCCGCTTGCGCCATGCCGGTCTCACACCGGATCACACAGATATTACCGGCAAAATCTATAGACCGAACCGCGTGGCCGATAATATTATAATATTTCTCCCGGATATCCGCCTGATCGCCACGATTGATGCAATAGCGGTATATCCCATCCTCATCTGTCGCTTTGACAATCTTTAGTTCTTTAATATCCCTGGAGATCGTCGCCTGAGTCACCTCAAACCCGCTCTCCCGGAGCAGAAGCTGTAGTTCCTCCTGGGTTGTCACCGGATATTTTTTGATCAATTCCAGCGTGGCAGCCTGTCTTTCCCTTTTCATATCATGCCCTCCGCTGCGCCAATTTTGTATTAAGAATATCGATAAAGGTATCGGACTTGATCCGAATAAATTCGGCGTACAGATCCGACCGGAAGATCTTAACCCGGCAAGATGGAGGAATCCGGCACCCGTCCTCGCCGTCACAAGAGAGAACAAGGTGGTTACCACGCTCCCCGGCACTGGAAATGGAGATTTCCGTATCCGGTGAAAAGACAATGGAACGTGCAAACAGCGAGTGTGTGCAGATTGGCGTCAAGATAATACTATTGATTTGCGGGTCCATAACCGGCCCGCCTGCCGAAAGCGAGTAGGCCGTTGAACCGGTGGGAGTTGCAGCAATCACACCATCTGCGAGATAACGGTTCGCACGTTTACCGTTAATATCTACGATAAATTCGATCATCTGGAACTGTTGCCCCCGTGAGACAACCGCATCATTGATGCAGGAAAAGTGATTTTGAATCTTGCCATCTGACTCCTCAATGGTTACCGAAAGCATCATCCTGCGATCCAAGGTGTACTTTCCATCCATCAAACGGGAGAGCAACTGCAATTCATGCTTTTCAAGGCCGGCCATAAACCCCAGCCGGCCAGCGTTGATTCCGAGCACTGGCTTCCGATACGCAGCGGCCCGCTTCGCAGTGTGAAGAATTGTTCCGTCCCCACCGATGGAGATAATGATATCGCTGCCGGAAAAAAACTGCTCATCATCTGTCGGAAGCGCCCGTGTGTCTCGAAACAGAGAAGCGTGCTCTGGCACAACTGTATAGTCACATCCCAATTCATCCAATTGACGGCACACATCCATCGTGACGCCAAATGCATTTTCTTTTTTAAGATTGGGCGCCAACGCGATCATCATTTTTTTCACCGCCATCCAACACCTCGTGAGACTTTTTTACCAGAGCCGTTACATCCGTTTGGGAACGGTTTTCCGCCTCTCCGGCTGCCTTCTTTAAATAAATCAGATATTCAATATTTCCCTTCGGTCCCTTTACCGGGGAAAAGTCAAGCCCCAAAATATCAAATTGATTTTCGAGCGCCAGGCGCTCCACCTTCTCAATCACCTCGGCGTGCACCTGGTGGTCACGGACAACCCCATTTTTACCAACCTTGTCCTTGCCAGCCTCGAACTGGGGCTTAATCAGGCAAACTGCTTCCCCTTTCGGAGCCAACAGTCCGTGCAGCACTGGTAGGATCAGACTGAGCGAAATAAAGGAGACGTCAACACTGGAAAAGTCCACAGCGTCAGGCACTTGTTCACGGGTCACATAGCGAAAATTGGTACGCTCCAAGTTCACAACGCGTCCGTCGCTGCGCAGTTTCCAGGCGAGCTGTCCATAGCCCACATCGATCGAATACACCTTAGCTGCACCGTTTTGAAGCATGCAGTCTGTAAAACCACCGGTGGATGCCCCCACATCCATACAAATCTTATCCGTAAGAAGGATTGGAAAGGACTGCATTGCCTTTTCGAGCTTGAGGCCACCCCGACTGACGTAGGGCAAGGACTTTGTACGCACCTCGATCACATCGTCCGGCTTGACCTGTTGCCCAGCTTTGGATGCCTTGACCCCATTGAGGTACACGTCACCTGCCATTATGTAAGCCTGTGCGCGCTCCCTGCTCTCGGCCAACCCCTGTTCAAATACAGCTACATCCAGCCTTTTCTTCTGTGTCAAGTGTCACAACTCCTAAGAATTTTTTCTACCATACGTTTGCGGTCCAAGCCATATTTTGCCAGCTGGGAGGCAACAGTCGCCTGCTCCACAAAGGTGTCGTCCACGGCTGTGATCTCGCAGGTGCCGCGATAGCCGCGTGCCAGGAGCATGGCGGCCATATGTTCTGAAACGCCACCGCTGCGGATCCCCTCTTCAAAGAAAAAGATCCGCTCCGCGCCCATCAGGCGGTCAATTACTTCTGCACCGACGGGCTTAATCTGGTTCAGCTTGAGAATCCGTGTATTGATCCTATGCTTCTCCCGAAGCTCATTTACAGTATCGCAACAGTCCGAGAAAATACGCCCATAGGTAACCAGAACAATTTTTGCGTCCAGCTGGCCGTATTCTGCATATGTACCGAACGTAGAGGTGAAGTCCTCCGGCAGCGCACGTTCTGCGCCACGCGGATAGCGAATAGCTACGACGCCTTCCTCGTTATAGAGAGCATTACAGAGGGAATGCTTCAACTCGGCATAGCTGGAGGGGGCGTAAACAGTGATGCGCGGGATCGTGTTGAGCATCGGTACGTCAAACAGTCCCTGGTGTGTCTCGCCGTCGTTGCCAACAAATCCTGCACGGTCGATCGCAATCACCATTTTTTTATTTTGCAGCGCCCCGTCGTGAATCAGCTCGTCATAAGCACGCTGTAAAAAGGTGGAATAGACCGCAAAGACCGGTAGGATTCCATTTTTAGTCAGACCGGCCGCGAAAGTTACCGCGTGCTCCTCGGCGATGCCAACGTCAAAAAAGCGTTTTGGGAATTGTTCGCTGAACTGTTTCAGACCGGTTCCCAACGCCATTGCCGCGGTAATTGCGGCGATATTCTCATCCTCGCGGGCAAATTCGCAGAGATATTCGCCAAACTTATCGGAGAAGTTATCACCAGAACGCATCACCGGCTCTCCAGTATTAATATCAAACCGAGCCACCCCATGGAACTGGCTGGGATCCCGCTCGGCGAAATCGTACCCTTTCCCCTTGACAGTATTGATATGGAGAAGTACCGGGCGGCCGCTCATCTTGGCGCTCTCAAGCGCGCTGCATAACGTATCCAGATTATGGCCGTCAATTGGGCCCATGTATCGGAATCCAATATCCTCAAACAGTGTTGTGCCGTAGATCAAACGCTTAATCGAGGATTTAAAACGGAACAGAAGGTTCGAAAGTGTATAGCCAATCAGTGGGATCCGGTTCAAGCTCTTTTCCAAGGCTGCCTTCAGGCGGAAATATGCCGGTTTGGTCCGGATGCGTGTCAGATAACGCGCCATGGAGCCGACATTCTTGGAAATGGACATCTCATTATCGTTCAATACGACAATCAGGTTATCTCTCGAACGTCCGGCATTATTCAAGGCTTCATAGGCAAGTCCGCCGGTCAAAGCGCCGTCGCCGATAATGGCGACCACATAGTTCTTATCGTTTTTCAGCGTCTTGGCACTGGAGAGACCAAAGGCAGAAGAAATCGAGGTACTGCTATGCCCGGTGTAAAACATGTCATGCTTGCTCTCACTCGGCCGGGAAAAACCGGAGATACCATCCTCCGTACGCAGGGAGGAAAACTTATCATACCGGCCGGTCAGCAGCTTGTGCGTGTAGACCTGATGGCCAACATCCCACACCAGCTCATCCCGCGGGGAGTCAAATACCCGATGTAATGCGATCGTCAGCTCTACTACCCCGAGATTGGAAGCCAAATGCCCGCCTGTATTTGAAACCGTCTCGATCAGCACATTACGGATCTCCTGCGCCAGTTCCGGCAGTTCCTTAAAAGGAATCTCCTTAACGTCATCGGGCGATTTAATATGGTTCAGATACTTTATTTCATTCATCCCGCTTCCCCCAATCAGCTTTTACGGGTCGCAAGATGCTCCGCCAGCTGTGCCAGATACGCCGTATCCCCATCAAAGTGGGCAAGTGCCCGGATAGCGTTATCTGTCAGACGGCGAACGGCGTCCCGGCATGCATCCAATCCCAGCAGGGAAACATAGGTAGATTTTTGATTCTCCGCATCACTGCCAACCGGTTTCCCAAGAACCTCGGTACTACTGGTAACGTCCAGAATGTCATCGACTATCTGGAATGCGAGGCCGAGTGAGGCCGCGTAAAGTCCCGCTGCCTCCTGCTGCTCTTTCGCACCTCCGGCAATCACACACCCCATACGGCAGGCGGCATCGATCAGAGCACCCGTTTTGAGCCTGTCCATGGTGCGGAGCGTCTCGATATCAATCTGCTTGCCCTCGGACATCAGATCAATCACCTGACCACCAATCATCCCATCCACGCCGGCATCCGCTGCCAGTATCCCCGCAGCTGCCAAAATATTGCGCGGCGGGATCTTCCGGCTGTCAGACCGGCGCAGCATGACCTCAAAAGCCAAAGTGAGAAGACCGTCCCCAGCCAATAGCGCCGTATCCTCCCCAAACTGGATGTGGCAGGAAGGATTCCCGCGCCGCATATCGTCATTGTCCATACAAGGCAAGTCGTCATGAATCAGGGAATACGTATGGATCATCTCCACAGCGCAGGCAAACGGCAGGGCGGATTCCTCATCCAACCCACACAGGCGGGCAAACTCCAGCGTGAGGATCGGCCTTACCCGTTTGCCACCGTTTTGAGCGCTGTATCGCATCGCCCGCATAACATCCCCCTGAAGGCAGTCTGTCCCTGGGATCAAGCGATCAAGGCCGTCCTCGATCAGGCGGATATAGGCTGCTGTGCGTTCCTCATAATGCGTGCTCATTCCGCCACCTCTCCTTCGGTGAGTTTTATAATTTTCTGCTCGGCGGATGCAAGCTCCTCATTGCAATAGCGGATCAGCTGCGTCCCCTCCTCAAAAAGTTTCATAGACTCCTCAAGGGAACGGCTTCCGCTTTCCAGTTCAACAGATATTTCTTCCAGGCGCGTCATTGCGCTTTCAAACGTCTTTTCCATTTACAATTCCTCCGTCCTCGGATCAGTCTGATCGACAGTACAACGGATCTGTCCGTCGACAACTCTTAAAAGTATAGATTCACCCTTTTGCGTATCTTTTATACTCCGGATCACCTGGTTATTTGTGCCCAAGGCAATCGAATACCCGCGCCCCAAAATTTTTAATGGGCTGAGCAGCTCAAGTGATGTGGCAGCAGCGCCTGGCGCTTGTCCGCCGCAACCTGCCGGATAGACGCCTCCAAGCGATCCGTACACGCGTCCAGATGCTGACGCCTGTTTTCAACGAGCGTATATGGATTTTTTAAATAGTTCTCTCCTGCCACAGCAGCCAACCGATTTTTCTTTGCCTCCAGGGCAGCGGTAAGATCGGCCACCATTTTCAAGCGAAACCCGGCCAAACGGGCCATCAATTCACGCGAATCGGGAACGGCCAGTTCCGCGGCCG
>USLQ01000040.1 GCA_900555545.1 uncultured Oscillospiraceae bacterium
CCGCCACGCCTCCGGCTGGAGGGCGGGCTGCCCGTCCGGGAAGGAGAGCTGTGCGCTGGCCGCCTGCCCGGCGGAAACGGAGGAGGCCACGTTCGCAGTCACGATCTTTAAATCGCTGCTCTGTGGGATCACAGAGAGGTCGATCACGTTGTCCTCGTCTGGTAGCCCAACGGAGACGTATTCACCCTGCCCGTCGGTATCCGAACCGGCCTCCGAGGCGTCGAAGGGAAACTCCACGCCGAACGCCTCATCCTCCAAGTGGTAACGCTCCACTATCTCCTCCCATGCGCGTTGCAGCATACCGTCATCCAGATGTATGTAGGCGGTGACAAAGCACGCGATGCCCAGTCCAATGGTGGCGGCAAAGGAGACGGCGCACACTATGAGAATTACGATCAGTCCTTTTCTCTTTTTCATACAGCATGCTCCTTCCGTTCAGATCGACCGGCGATCTGCCGTACCAAATAGGCGATCAGCGCCACAATGCCATACAGAATCAACACGGAGACGGAGATCAGCAGAATGGCCAGCGCGATTAAAAAGGCACCGAATACTGCCAGACCGGAAATGGGGAAAAGGATAAATGATGCAAAGAATAAAAAAACTCCCGCCAGGATCATGCCGAAGGCTCCCGGTATAAACGGAATAGCCAGAAAAACAATAGTCAGAACAAGACCGATGATATAACCAATCCTGTCCCCACTTTGTGGTGCCGGGGTGTAAGGTACCTGCCCCTGCGGCGGTGCGTAGCCAAAGTTTTGCGGCGGGGTCTGGGCGTAAGTATAGCGGGCGTTTTGAGCCTCATTCAGGTAGGGCTGAGCGCATGCCAGCGGATCGCCCAGAGACGCGCAGGCCTCCTCTTCCGCCATCCCTGTGGCAAGCTGTTCGTCTATTTTGCGGCTGAACTCCTCTACAATCTGCTGGCGGCGCACATAGGGCAGCGGCGCGAGTGCACGCGTCAGCCGGTCCAGAAATTCCTGCTTGTTCATCCGTGGATCACTCCTTTCATTTTCATCATAGCATGGCAACTCCAAAAAGACAAGCGGGTTTTCTTTTTGTTACAAAATTGTAAGTTCCTCGTGATCAGTACTTTGTTTGCATATCTTTATTTCGCCAGCGCCGATGAAAAGTTTACAGGATCTTCATTGATCTTCTGCTGCTTTTTCGCTACAATGGAGGCAAATAGCGCAAAGGGAGGAGTGCTTCAATGGGCTGTATTGGCAACGCATTGTGGTTTATATTCGGCGGTGTATGGATGGGCCTGAGTTGGGGACTGATGGGGGTTCTTTGGTGCATTACGATCGTGGGTATCCCGGTCGGCGTTCAGTGCTTTAAAATGGCCGGTCTGGCGTTCTTTCCCTTTGGTAAAGAAGTGGACTACGGTGGCGGCGCAGGCTCTCTGCTGCTCAATATTATCTGGATCATTGTGAGCGGCCTTGCCCTGGCACTCGAGGCAGCGACAATCGGCGTGCTCTTCTGTATCACGATCATCGGCATCCCGTTTGGCAAGCAGTGCTTCAAGATCGCCAAGCTGGCCCTAATGCCTTTTGGCGCCACGGTGCGATAAGGGGTACATAAAATAATTCATCCCGGTGCAGTAGGGGATGATGACAGATGCAAAAGGCCGCCTATTGGGCGGCCTTTTGGTATTGTGTGGTTTTTATCCCGTCCAAACCATTTGGCAAGCTCCATCACCACCAGCGGGATCAGGGCGAATCCCCAGACGATCCCCCACTGGGATGCTGTCAGCGTGGCAACACCAAAGATCCCGGCCAGCGGAGGAATCATCATCACGGAAATCTGAAGGGCGGCGCAGATGATGAATGCAAACACCATCTTGCGGTTGGAAAAAAATCCGATCCGGAACAGGGATTGTGAACTGCGCATGTTGAAGGCGTGGATTAACTCTGACAGGCTCAACACACCGAATGCCATGGTGCCGCCCACTGCTGTGCCGAAAAAGGTGAGCCCGAGCACATAGGAAAGCAGGGAGACGGCGCCGATCATCATGCCCTCCAGCGCAATGTCCCATCCCAGTCCACCGGCGAACATACTGCCGCCCGGTGCGGCCGGTTTGCGCTGCATGATGTTCCGGTCCGCCCGTTCTACCCCCAGGGCCATGGCGGGCAGCGCGTCCGTCACCAGATTGACCCACAGTAACTGAATCGGGATCAGTGGGGTGGGCAGCTGCATCAGAAAAGCGGCCAGAACCACGAGAATCTCCCCGATGTTGCAGGAGAGCAGGAAGTGGACGGATTTTTTGATGTTGTCATAGATCCCGCGCCCCTCCTGTACGGCACTTACAATGGTTGCAAAGTTATCATCCGTTAGGATCATATCGGCAGCGCCCTTGGCCACATCGGTGCCGCTCTTTCCCATGGCGCAGCCGATGTCTGCGGCCTTGAGCGCCGGAGCGTCGTTAACGCCATCGCCGGTCATGGCGGCGATCTCCCCTTTTTCCTGGAACGCCTTGACAATGCGAACCTTGTGCTCGGGGGAGACGCGTGCGAATACGCGGATCGTTTTTACATTTTCAATCAGTTCGTCATGGCTTATTCGGTCCAGCTCAGCTCCGGTGATGGAGCGGTCCCCCTTTTCCAGAATACCGAGTTTTTTGGCGATCGCCTCCGCCGTGGCGATGTGATCCCCAGTGATCATCACAGGGATAATCCCGGCCTCTTTACAGATGCGAACGGCCTCTTTGGCCTCCCTGCGGGGCGGATCCTCCATCCCGATCAGCCCCAGAAAGGTCAGGCCTTCCACCGGGGTCTCCCTGCTGCCGGCGAGCGGCTTCCCCGCTACGGCGATTACGCGCAGTGCCTGCGAGGCGAGTGATGCATTCATCTCCGCAATGGAACGGCGCTGCAGATCTGTGAGCGCCCGTGTCTGCCCATTTACATTCACATGGGCGCAGCTTTTGAGCAGCAGGTCCGGCGCGCCCTTGACAATGGCGAAATACCGCCCGTCTGGAGAGCGGTGGATGGTCGTCATCCGCTTGGACTGGGAGCTGAACGGGATTTCACGGATGCGCGGGCAGCGGGATTGGAGTTCCTGCTGGTTAACGCCGTGTTCCGCTGCGGCGATCACTATGGCGTTTTCCGTGGGCTCCCCATCCGCTGTAAATTTTCCTTTTTTACCGCTGACAGCGGCATTGCAGCAGAGGGTTGCGGCTGCCAGCAGTTGATTGGCCTCAGCGGACTGCGGCCGAAGCTCCCCACCGGGACCGCGCAGGGCCGTTACCGTCATGCGGTTTTGGGTCAGGGTTCCCGTCTTGTCGGAGCAGATGACTGTCGCGCTGCCGAGCGTCTCCACGGCGGGCAGGCGGCGGATGACAGCATTGCGTTTGGCCATACGCTGTACGCCGATGGACAAGACAATGGTGACGATCGCTGGCAATCCCTCAGGGATGGCGGCCACGGCAAGGCTGACAGAGAGCATAAAGCTGTCAAAGATAGGAGTGTGCTGTAAGACGCCCAACAGGAAAATCAGGCCGCAGATCAGCAGTGCGCCAATGCCGAGGATCCGCCCAGTCTTGGCCAGGCGCAGTTGCAGCGGCGTCTGGGGAGATTCCTGCTCCCCGATCATCCCGGCGATTTTTCCCACGCCTGTGTGCATCCCTGTCTCCGTGACGATGGCGCGGCCGTGACCCGCCGTGATCGTACTCATGGCAAATACCATGTTTTTTCGGTCTCCCACAGCTGTATCCGGTTGGAGCAGCAGGCCGGCTTCCTTAGCAATTGGGAGCGATTCTCCCGTCAGCTTGGATTCCTCTGCCTTCAGGGCACTGCAATCGATCAGGCGGGCGTCTGCTGGGACCAGATCTCCGGCATTTAGGAGCAGAATATCCCCAGGCACAAGATCCTCCGATTGGACGGTGACGGATTTGCCGTCGCGTATTACTCTGGCGTGTGGTGCGGACATTTTTTTCAGTGCCTCAATGGCGTGTTCGGCCCGGTTTTCCTGAATGACGCCGATCACGGCGTTTAGAATGACAATTACCAGAATGATTACAGGTTCTACGTAGTCGCCTTCCCCGCTGTAAATTGCGGTGGCAAACGAAATAATTGAGGCGATGAGTAGGATGATAACCATGAAATTTGCGAATTGTTCCAGAAATTTTCGCAGGAGCCCTTTCTTTTTTCCGGCTTCCAATTGATTTTTTCCATACTGCCGCAGCCGTCGGGCCGCTTCGCTCTGGGGGATTCCTCTGGTGAGGTTTGATTGCAATTCTTTGGCCGCCTGTTCCGGCGGCACAGCGTGCCACTGCATGTGCTGCACCTCCTTGTGGGCGGCAAATGCCGTCAACAAAAATATATTCGGGAGTTCGCAACATAATTCTCCGAAATCGTTGAAGAATTGCTTTTTTTGCGCTATAATTCTATTATCTATTGTTTGAAATTGGATTATGAACAGGGAGGAGTGTGAAGCGTGAAGGTCCTTCGTTTTTTGAAACCATATCGCTGGTACACCGCCGGGGCGATCTTGCTGATGCTGGTCAACTCCGTTACACAGTTGATGCTGCCCACGCTGATGGCCGAGATGATCAATAACGGCATTGCCAAGGGAGATATGCAATATATTTACCGGATTGGCGGGTGGATGCTCGTTGTCTCCGTACTTGTAATGGTATCCGCAGTGGCGCTCAGTTACTGCTCGAGTATGGCATCGGTTGGATTTGGGATGGAGGCACGCAAACAGATCTTTCGCAAAACGGAGAGCTTTTCCCTCAGTGATGTGGATCGGATCGGGACTTCCTCGCTGATCACCCGTACGACGAATGATATCCGCCAGGTGCAGGACTTGATCCTGATGGGGATCCGCGTGATTATCAGTGCGCCGTTTATGATGATCGGCGGCGCAGTGATGGCCTTTATGATGAACAAGCTCCTCTCCACTGTGATTTTTATCATCATTCCGATCATCTGCGTTATCGCCTGGCTCGCGTCCCGGTTTGTGATGCCGCTGTTTGACCGCCAACAGAAAAAAATCGACAATTTGAATTCGATCGTCCGGGAGAAGATCTCCGGGATTCGAGTGATTCGTGCCTTTAACAGGAGCGACTATGAGGACGAGCGGTTTGAACAGGGCAATGGAGATCTGGCTGCCGTCGCCAAAAAGATCAATCGTCTCTTTGCAGTCCTGGTCCCCCTGCTGATGGTGATCCTCTATTTTATGGTAGTCTTGCTTGTATTTTTAGGGGCTAAGCAGGTCGAGTGGATGGATCTGAACACACAGGCGGCAGAAATTGCCCAGACAGTGGGCAATTTGCAGGCATTCGTGCTCTACATCATCATGGCTGCCGGCCTTCTTGTCATGTTGCCGCGCGCCAAGGTGAGCGCTGGCCGCATTATGGAAGTTCTGGAATTAGAGAATGATATCGTCTCACCGGAGCATCCACAGTCTCCGGATCCCAATGTAAAGGGCGTGGTCGAATTCCGGGACGTCTCTTTCCGTTATGCGGGGGAGAAGAAGGATGTGCTGCATCATATTAGCTTTGCCACCCAGCCTGGTCAGGTGACGGCTATTATAGGGGCGACCGGCAGCGGGAAGTCCTCTGTGATCAATTTGATTCCGCGTTTTTACGATGTCAGCAGCGGCAGTATCCTGATGGACGGGGTGGATATCCGTCAGATGGAGTTAAAGGATTTGCACAGTCGGATTGGGTTTATCCCTCAGCAGGCGTTTTTATTCAGCGGAACGATTGCAGACAATCTGCGCTACGGTAAGGAGGATGCCACAGAGGAGGAAATGTGGCAGGCGCTTGATATCGCCTGTGCGCGCGAGTTCGTACAGGAGCGCAGCCGTGGGCTGGAAGAACTCGTTTCGCAAAATGCGAACAACCTCTCCGGCGGGCAGAAACAGCGGCTGGCCATCGCACGTGCGCTGATGAAAAAAGCGGAGATTTACATTTTTGACGACAGTTTTTCCGCGCTGGATTTTAAAACAGATGCCACCGTCCGGGCCAACATCCGACGGGAACTGTCCGGAAGTGCGATGATTATTGTCGCCCAGCGCGTGGGGACGATCCTGAACGCAGATCGGATCCTGGTGCTCGACGGCGGTGAGATCGTCGGGGATGGAACGCATGCCGAACTGATGAAGACATGTGAAACTTACCGGGAGATCGCGCTCTCCCAGCTGTCAGAAGAGGAGGCGGACGCATGAGCAAAAAGAGCAAATATACGTCTTCCCGCGTGGCGCTCTCGGAGCAGCAGCGGATCGAACCGGCTCCGGAGCCCCGTCTGGACCATCCCACGGATACGCGCGCGACTGTCCGCCGTCTGATGGGCATCCTGTTTGGCCATCCCGTTGCGATGATTGTGGTTTCTGTCTCCTGTGTGGCCTCCGCTATTCTCTCTGTCCTGGGGCCCATGTATCTGGGGAATATTATCGACGCCATCCAGGCACAGGTGGAAGTGCGTCTGAGTGGGAGCACGATGGATTTCAGCCAAATCATTTGGATTTTGGGCACGGTTTTCCTGGTCTATACACTCAGTTCCATTATGACATTTGTTCAAAACTATCTGATGGCCGGTACATCACAGGATATTGCACAGGAACTGCGCGGGCAAATTAACCGGAAGCTGTCGCGACTGCCGCTCAAGTTTTTTGATTCCAACAGCAAGGGGGATATTCTCAGCCGCCTGACCAATGATCTGGACAGCATCAGTGTGACGCTGCAAAATAATCTGGTCCAGTTGCTCACGGCTGTCTCCACCCTGATCGGCGTATTTGTTATGATGATGATCGTCAGCCCGCTGATGGGCATGATCACAGTGGCCACGATCCCATTGTGCGTTCTGGTGACATTTTTCATAGCCCGCCGGTCGGAGAGGTTATTCCGCAGGCAGTGGGCGGTACTCGGCGAGCTGAACGGCCATATTGAGGAGATGTACACTGGGCACAAGGTCATCAAGGCATTTGACCGCGAACACGCGGCGATTGAGGAATTTGACGAGATCAATAGTGAACTATTTCGCGTCAGCCGGACAGCACAGTTCCTGGCGGGTAACATCGGTCCGCTGATGAGTTTCATTAACAACCTGGGCTATTCAGTCATCTGTATCGTCGGCGGGATCATGTTCCTGCGCGGTTCCATGACGATCGGTGTGATTACGAGTTTTATTGCCTATTCCAAAATGTTCACGCAGCCAATCTCCAACATCGGCAACCTGATGAACAATCTTCAGGCGTCGATTGCCGCGGCTGACCGTGTCTTCAATGTACTTGATGAAGAGGACGAGCCTGCGGATTCAACGGAGAACACCCTTGTCAAGAAGTCTGGAAACGGGCGAGTCTGCTTTGAGCATGTCCAGTTTGGTTATAAAAAAGACAGGGTTGTCATCCGGGATTTGAATCTGTCTGTCGAGCCGGGGAATCTGATTGCAATCGTGGGCCCAACGGGGGCGGGGAAGACAACGCTTGTCAACCTGTTGATGCGCTTTTATGATGTTGATCGTGGACGGATTACCGTGGACGGTAAAGATATCCGGTCGGTCCCGCGCGAGAACCTGCGCGCAATGTTTGGTATGGTTTTACAGGATGCCTGGCTCTTTAAAGGGACGGTGCGCGAGAATATCGCCTATGGCCGGTCCGGTGCAACCGATGAGGAGATTTCCCGCGCCGTCCATATGGCACACGCGGACGATATTATCCGCCAGTTTCCGGAGGGATATGACACCATGATTGAGGAGGGCGGTGCCAACCTCTCTCAGGGGGAGCGG
>USLQ01000041.1 GCA_900555545.1 uncultured Oscillospiraceae bacterium
GCGCGATATTGCCTCCAAAAACAACTGCATTATGGATGGGCGCGACATCGCGACAGTGGTGCTTCCGAATGCTGATGTGAAAATTTTCCTCACTGCTTCAGCGGAGGAGCGGGCGCGGCGCCGCTATCAGGAGCTGGCGGCCCGTGGGGAACAGGTCACATTTGAAGAAGTGCTGGCCGACCAGAAGCAGCGGGATTATAACGACTCGCACCGAGCCACTGCGCCGCTCAAGCAGGCGGTGGATGCCGTGCTGGTGGATACCACCGGGAAGGATTTTGATACGTCCGTAGCGCTGGTGGAGTCCGTGATTCGCGAACGGCTTGCAAAACCGGCATCCAAAGAATCTGCTACAAGGGCGGAAAGGACAAAGGCGGAGAAGCAGCCGCAGGAAAAGGTGAAGTATAATTTTAAAAAGTACACGACGCGTGCCTTTTATATCATCGCCATGCCTTTTACTTGGCTCACCTGTAAACTGCTGTACCGCATCACCTATATCGGCAAGCAGAATGTACCCAAAAAGGGCAAGCTGATCATCGCCGCGAATCATATCAGCGGCTGGGATCCCGTGTTCGTAGGCTCGGCAATGGTCCGTGTGATCCACGCCATGGCCAAGGAAGAGATCTTCCGCAACTGGTTTGTCAAGGCCGTCGTCACCGGGCTCAATGCGTTCCCGGTCAGCCGCGGCTCAAGCGACAGGCGAGCCTTTGAATATGCGCTCGAGTTGCTCCGGCGCGATAAGGTACTGGGCATCTTTCCTGAGGGGATGCGTTCCAAGGATTATAAACCCGGCAAGGGAAAATCCGGGATTGCGTTGATTGCGGCGATGACGGGAGCCGATGTTGTTCCGGTGGCCATCTATTCCGGGGGTAAACCGGTGCGGGCGTTCCGCACGCACGTGATTGTGGAGTTTGGCCCCGTGATCCGCAATGAGGAGCTCGGACTGACGGACGGGAAAAAGGCGAGCGAACTGCGCGGCGCCACCCGCCTGATTATGGACCGAATTAAGGAGATGTGGGATAAAATTGATGAAAATCACGCTCGCTGAGACAGCTGGTTTCTGTTTTGGGGTTGACAGAGCCGTCAATATGGTTTATTCTCTTTTAGATGAGGGGAAAAAAGTTTGTACCCTGGGTCCCATCATTCACAATCCACAGGTAGTGGATGATCTGAAGTCGCGCGGTGTCACCATTGTGGAGACGCCGGAGCAGGCGCCGGATGATGCCGTCCTGGTGGTGCGCACGCACGGTGTGACCAAGGCGGTCATGGATGAGATCAACCGCCGTTCTCTCACCTGTGCCAACGCGACGTGTCCCTTTGTCCAAAAGATCCATCGGATCGTCTCCGACGCCACGGTCAACGGGAGCACGGTTCTGATTGCAGGGGATCCCAATCACCCCGAGGTGATCGGCATCAAGGGGCACTGCCATGGGGAGACTTATGTCTTCCGGAATCTGGAAGAGCTGGAGAAAATCGTCTCGGAGCATCCCGAACTGGCTCAAAAGAGCCTTTGCGCCGTCGCGCAGACGACTTTTAGCGTGCAGCAGTGGCAAAAATGTGTTAAAAAAATAAAATTGGTATATACAAACGCCGTCGTTTTTGATACAATATGTAATGCAACCGAAGAAAGACAGGCGGAAGCGGTCAAACTGTCGCAGGAATGCGACAGGATGCTCATCATCGGCGGCCGCCAGAGCTCCAACACGGCCAAGCTCAAAAGCGTGTGCGAGCCAAACTGCCCGACGGATCTGATCGAGACGGCGGAGGAACTGCACGGGATCGATTTTACCGGTTGCCGTCATTTGGGCGTTACTGCGGGGGCCTCAACTCCCGCTCGCATTATAAAGGAGGTACTCGAAACCATGTCCGAAATCATTAATGAAACCAACTCAGCCGTTGAAACGAATGCGGCGGCACCACAGGAAACTGAAAAGGAGGAAGCCGCGAAGTCGTTCGATGAGATGAGCTTTTCCGAGGCACTTGAAGAGTCGCTCAAGTCCATGAACAGCGACCAGAAGGTGCACGGCGTTGTGGTGGGCATTTCCCCCAGCGAGATACAGGTAGACATCAATCGCAAGCACGCCGGCTACATTCCGCTGAGCGAATACTCCAACGATCCCAACGTCGATCCGCTTAAGGAGGTCAAGATCGGCGATGAGATGGATCTCATCATCATGAAGACAAACGACGCCGAGGGCACTGTAATGCTCTCCAAGCGCCGTTATGACGCCACCAAGTCCTGGGATGCGATTGTCAAGGCACATGAGGAGGATGCTGTCCTCGAAGGCACTGTGACCGACGTTGTCCGCGGTGGCGTGCTGGCGGATGTCCAGGGTTCCCGTGTGTTCATCCCGGCTTCCCTCGCCACAGCTTCCCGCAACGACCCGCTCGAGGGCCTGCTGAAGCAGAAGGTGCAGTTCCACATCATCGATATTGACAAGCGCCGCAGGCGCGCCGTCGGTTCCGTGCGTGCGGTGCTCCGCGAGCAGCGCAAGGCGCTTGAGGACAAGTTCTGGGAGCAGGCGGAGATTGGCCAGAAGTATACCGGCGTTGTCAAGTCCCTCACCTCCTATGGCGCATTTGTCGACATTGGCGGTGTGGATGGCATGATCCACATCTCCGAGCTCTCCTGGAGCCGCATCAAGCACCCGTCCGAGGTCGTCAATGTCGGCGATACGGTCGAGGTTTACATCAAGGATCTTGATCCTGAGAAGCGGAAGATTTCCCTTGGCTTCAAAAAGGCGGAGGACAACCCGTGGGAGATCCTGCGCAGGGATTACCCGGTTGGAACCGTTGTCGAGGCCAAGATCGTCGGCCTGACGGCGTTCGGCGCATTCGCGCAGATCATCCCGGGGATCGACGGCCTGATCCATATCTCCCAGTTGGCGGATCGCCGTGTGGAGAAGCCGCAGGATGTTGTCAAGGTGGGCGACGTTGTCAAGGTGAAGATCACGGAGATCGACTTTGACAAGAAGCGTGTCAGCCTCTCCATGCGCGCCCTCATCGAGGATGGCGCAGCCGAGGCGGACGAGGCAGAGGACGCGGAGTAATCCGGTATAAGATCTGATATCAGTTGATTAAATCGGTGTTGCAGTAAGCAACACCGATTTTTTTGTGTATATAATTGTATAATATTCATTGTTGTGTGTTTTACACAGAATGATGCGCAAAACCTTGTTGATTAATATCATTTACATTATGCTATTTTTGTGGTATTATCAACATGAAATCAGACAAATTGTTTATTTTTTTAAATGTAATTATCCAAGAGGTGATACCGATGTTTTATTTAGTGGGTCGATGAACAAATTGAGTGAAGAATAAAGAGGAGAATTAACAATGAAAAAAACAAAAAAATTAACCGGAATCGTTGCTGCTGGATTGTCGCTTTGTATCTCTGCTGCGCTGATGGCGGGGGCTGCTGACTTTTATAAGGCAGGGTATGATCTTGAAATCACAAAAGATATGGACAATACTTATAGCTCGTTGTTGCAGGGGGCCAAACAGGTTAAGTATAAGGGCGGTAATTATAGTTCTTCTGATCAGACCATGACTCTGAAAGTCAAAAAGTTGAAAAAGGGAATATTTTTTACAGATGTTAACAAGAAAGCCAAACCCGGTGAGGCAATTCCTGAAGGATATTCAACTGAGGAGAATGACGCCAGGTCGTGGGAGCTGTCATTGCATGCGTCGGGTTTAGGTAGCGATGTGAATGGCTGGGGGTCTATGATAAGTGTCAAATAAGTAGTGAGTCCGTAATGTGATGGGGATTTTTCCCCATCACATGGTTAAATGAGGGGGCTTAGGTATGTTGAAAAAAACATGGTTGATGCTTATTAGAGACAAAGTTTTAATATTATTGATTGCTTGTTTTTCAATTTTATCCACCGTGATTTGTATTATCATGGGCGCCTTTTTTATTCGTCCTTATATGGGACAACGGGAAATGGCGGGCACTTTTCACTTGAATTTTGTTCTAATATTCTCTGCTATTTTTTTACTATTCTTTATGTTTATAGCATACGAGTTTTTTACACGTACAAAATCTTGTGGTTTGCAGGAATGTCTGGTATCAACAAAGACGGGAGAACTTAAGATAATTATTTGTCAGGTGTTCGTTTTGGGCTGTACATTATTTTTGTCAGCATTCCTGATTGCTTTAACTGTAATTGTTGTATATTTTTTTGATATTACAAAAAATCCTGATTTTCTACTGTTCAGTATCAGGGCGGTACTGCATTACCTGTTCTTAGTTCCGCTGGCCGGGATCTTTTTTGCGCTGCTTGCCTCCAGAATCAAGCGCCGGTCAGCCGCGTACGTGATGATGATCTTGTTTGCCATCTTAAATCTCGGGTATATCAGCGCGCTGTATGACAGTATGTATCAAATGACCGGGATTGACTGTGCGCCGTTTATGCGCTTGTTCGCAATGACGCCCAATGTCATGCAGTATGTTCCTGATGAATATTATGTTGTACCGCTGTGCTCCTATCAATATTTTGCAATATTCTTCTGGATTTTTCTTTCTGTTGCCTGTACATTGTTCTTGCTTCAAAAAAATCATACATTCCGCAAGTTTGTGGCTCCTTCTGCTGTTGCCGCAGGATGTGTGGTGCTTTTTGTACTCACAATACTTCCAGCATCGGACATGTCTATGGAGGTTTTTGGAGAAAAGTCGGATTGGGACTATTACACGGTGGATAACCAGAAACATGAGGATGCCGGTTACGGAGTGACACAGTATGACATGAACTTGAAGCTGGGACGGCAGCTGAAAGCGAATGTCTCAATGTCCCTATCCGACTCTGGATTACCGGAATACAAGATGACGCTTTATCATGGCTATAAGCTCCAAAAGGTATTCGATCAGGCTGGAAATCCACTCGATTATTACCGTGAGGGAGACTATATTACCGTTAAAAATCCTGGTGGGCTTACAAAAATCAATTTACAGTATTCGGGCTATCATTCGGTGTTTTATAGCAATTCGCAGGCTGTCTACCTGCCAGGGATGTTTCCGTATTATCCGATTCCCGGTTTTGAAGAAATATACGTTGATAATTCTTATGTCATGGAGCCTCCCAAAGAGACATCCCTGTTTTCGGTTTGTGTTCAAGCGCCTTATCACGTGTACTCCAATTTGCACGGCGATCAGAATTCGTTTGCGGGTGAGTCCAACGGCGTCACGCTGATCTCCGGATTTTTGACGGAGCTGCAATCGGATGACCTGTATTATCTTGATTCTGCGCTCAATACAACGCAGGAAGACAAAGTGAATCTGCTTCGTGAGAGCGGCGTTGCTTCCATGCCGGAAGTTGCGGGTAAAATGATAATCGCTATGCCGCACCATGTACAGTACCAAACAGAACGCGGAAATATATTTTTTTCTGATCATATTTTAACAAGTTCTTTGTCCTCAATTAAAGAGGACTGGATGTATCACAATATGCCGGAAGAAAAGCGTCTGTTGTCTGAATGTTTGGAGTATATGCCGGAGGAAGGATTTGATGAAGAGTTTTTGGATGATTTGAAAAATTATAATATCTCAAGAGATGTTCGGATGATGGAACTGTTCCAAAAACTGGTTCAGCTCCAAAGCTACTGCGATGCGGAAGAATTAGCGGTGGATTGTATGACTTTTTTGTATGATTTCTCTGATATGCGCAGCCCGACGGAATTTATTGATTCGAAAATTGAATCGTATCATCTGAATGCTTCTGATTAGTGTGGAGGAGGCGCGAAAACTATGCTTGAAATTAAAGATTTGAATAAAAACTTTGGGAAAAAGACGGTTTTGGATCATTTCAGTTTTGTCTTTCATCCGGGCGTATATGGGTTGCTTGGCCCAAACGGAGCGGGTAAAACCACTTTCCTGCGGTGTGTCACTCGCGTCTACCCTATAAAAAAAGATACTATCTTTTTCAATGGAAGAGATGCGGCGCGGGACGCGGACTACCTTTCGAATATCGGTTATCTGCCGCAAAAATTTGGCGCTTTTAAAGAGCTGAAGGTGCGCGAGATGATGCAGATGATGGCCGCAATCAAAGAGCTTGACCGTAGGGAGACGGGGCAGGCAATCGATGAGGCACTGCATCTGGTTAATCTGACAGAGGAATCGGGGAAAAAGATCGGCGCGCTATCCGGCGGAATGATCCGGCGGCTCGGGATTGCACAGGCGTTGCTTGGGAATCCTCAATTGCTCGTTTTTGACGAGCCGACTTCCGGTCTGGATCCGGAGGAGCGCCTGCGGTTTAAAAATATTATCTCGCAGATCAAGGGGGATCGCGTTGTTATTATTTCAACCCACATCGTTGAGGATGTGGAGGCAGTTTGTGATCAGGTCGCCGTGATGCGCGAAAAAAATATTCTCTGCGCCGGAACTTGTGAGGAGATTGAGAACCGGGCCGATGGCAAAGTGTATATTCTTCCGGAGCGTGAGCTCGGAAACATACGAGAGACTTACCATATCCAAAAATATTATGAGAGAGAGGGGGAAAAGTATGCCAAAATTCTTTGCAGTAGTTCTCTGCCATATGAAAAAGGGAAACCGAATGTAGAGGATGGTTACATATGTTTATTAAAAGGAGTTTAAAATTCTTCCTCCTGCGTATATTTTACGATTTAAGGAACATAAAATGGATGTTCTGGCTTCCGCTTATCATGTTAAATCTTGTGATTCCGCTGATTAATTATCATACCTATCGGACTAATTATCCGGAGAGTGTGACGGTGATTCCAGGTGATTTGCATGAGGTAATGCTGATAGCTGCTCCATTGCTGAGTGTTTGGTGGTTATTGTTTGTGATGCGTGAGTATGTAGAAGGGGAAGGCTGTGAGGTGCTCTATGTTTGTAGAGCTCGCAACAAACTGCCGGAAGCATTAGGCGTGTTTATGCTGTACATAGCCGATATTTGTATCCTATATGTATTTTATATCCGATTTGAGGATAAAATGAAACTTTCTCTTTGTATGTTGCTGTGTGTGTGCGTGATGATGTTTGGCTTGGTCTATTTGTTATTGCAGGTGACAAGGACAATGACAGTGCCATTGCTGGCGGTGATGATGTACTGTATGGCGAGTATTTTGTTTGTAAAGACCAAGGATGTCTTTTTGCTATACAATATACGGGCTATCCCAACGTGGGAAATAATCAAAAGTAATTATTCGCCAATGTTAATTGTGGGATTCGTGTTTTTATTGCTTGGTATTCTGATTAGCCGGAAAAGGGTGCCCATTAAGTGAATAATCAGTAGGGAACGCTCCATTTTCTGTAATGTGACGTTCCCTTTATTTTTATCCGCTATCAGTGTGCTGCGTCCCGTTGGCGTCTATAGTGTACGGCTGCGGTAGGATCAGTTCCTCCAGCGTCACGAATTGATACCCCTGCGCCTGCAGCGGCTCGATGAACAGCGGCAGCGCCTCCAGGATGTGCTTGGCCCCGTTATGGCACAGGATAATGGAGCCTGGTTTTGTCTTTTCCGTCACGCGCTGGGCGATCTGCTCAGGGATCAGCCCCTTCCAGTCCAGACTGTCCACGTCCCACTGGATCGCCTCCATATTCAGCGCCTGTGCGCCGCTGACGGTTTCGCTGTCGTAGTCCCCATATGGCGCGCGGAAATAGGCGGGCTCTTTCCCGGTCAGGGCCTTTAGCTTTTG
>USLQ01000042.1 GCA_900555545.1 uncultured Oscillospiraceae bacterium
ATCTCATCTAATTGCTTTTTCGCATCCGAAGTAATCCGTCCAGCCTCATCACTGGCCTGCTGCTTGGCTTGGAGCAGCACCTGCCGCGCCTGAGCTTCGGCCTGAGCCCCCATCTCTTTCGCGGAAGCGCGCGCCTCTTCCATGATTGCGTTGGCCTTCTGCCGGGCCTCATCGACCAGATTCTGTGCCGTCTGCTGGGCATCGGAAATTTTGCCCTCAACGCTCTCCTTGGCTTCCTTAACAATCTTATCCGCCATACGCTGTGCAGTTAAAAGGGCAGCACGAATATTATCTTCGTCGTTACGATATTCCTCAACCTTATCGGCAAGTAAACCGATCTTACGGACGAGGTCTCCGTTCTCCTTAAACATCTGGCTGTAGGACTCATAGACCTCATCCAGAAAGGCATCCACGGCATCGGCGCGATAGTGCCCTCTTCCACTTACTTCAAAACGATGATTTTTAACCTGTGCCGGTGTTAACATAACTCAGACCCCCATCCCGGTATTAAAACGGTATTAAAATATAACCTTAGAAAAACACACCATTATTCTCCAGGTCATCTAACAGATCGCCCATCACATCCACATTATAAGGAGTAATAATGAATGTACTGTTGGCAACGCGCTTGATCTGCCCCTTGTTTGCATAGGCGACGCCACTGATAAAATCCACCAAGCGGCGCGCCACATCGCGGTTTGCAGCCTCAAGATTCAGCACAACCGTCCGCTTTTCATTCAGGTGGTCGGCAATCCCGCTGGCATCCTCAAATCGCTCCGGCTTGACAAGAACAACCTGTAATTTAGCCGTCGTGTTGATATTAACTACATTTGAATTGTTGTTACTCTTAGATCGAAAAATGCGAGGTGATTCCTCAACAGCTTCCTCTTCATACGGGGCGTCCAAATCATCCTGCTCATCTTCCGGATAGTATTCATCTTCCGGTACGTTGATCATTTTTTTGATATTATCTACAAAGCTCATTTTTCAAAACTCCTTTATTTTAATATCTTCTGGCGCCGAAAATGGAAGAACCAATCCGAACCAGATTCGCTCCCTCCAGGATAGCGGGCTGATAATCACCAGACATTCCCATTGAGAGAATCCTCATACTCATATTATCTAATTTTTTTGCCGATATGTCAACAAACAGTTGGTGCATATTTGAAAAAAACTTGCGAACCTCGAACTCGTTTTCGCAGATGGGGGGGATTGCCATCAGACCACTAATATGGACGCCATCAATCTGCCCAATTTCATATAACGACTCCTCCAGGCTCTCTGGCATGAATCCGGTTTTGCTCTCCTCGCGTCCGATATTGACCTCCAGTAGAATCTCGGTCGTCAGATCACGCAGAACCGATTGGCGTCCAATCTCCTGAGCGAGCTTTAAGCTATCTACTGACTGAATCATGGACACCTGACCCACGATTTTTTTCACTTTATTTGTCTGTAGATGCCCAATCAGATGAACTTCACAGTGATCCAAATGCAGGTGCTCCCGCTTTCCCTCGAGCTCCTGGACCTTGTTTTCGCCAATCAGGTCGATCCCAAGATCTATGGCGTGGTTAATAAAAATCGGTTCAACAGTTTTGGTTACCGCCATCAGATGAATGTCGGATGCAGTGCGTCCGGACTGCATTGCCGCCTGTGCAATATTTTCCCGGATCTCCTTCAGGTTTTCCTCGATATCTGTAAAACGCTGCTCAACGAATGACCTTTCCATCACTGATATCCTTCCCTTCCGTAATAACTTGTTCATAAAGTTTCACTTCATTATCCTCCGAATTCAGCGAGACAATTACATAGTCCTCTGTTGAATACAGAATATCAATTTTTTTGAACAGGGCGATATTCCCTTTTAGCACGTACACGCCCTTCTCCCCTTCCTCGTTTGTCCGCACTGCGGTGGAAGGGATTTTAAGCCCATCATACTCCGCCAGAATGATTTTTGCATCCTCGATTCGTAGTGTTGCCAGCTGTTCGTTCATCTGATTACATTTTAAAATGAGCGCAGCACGTCCATCAGATTCATTATTGAGCGCAGCGACAGTGGTGTCAATTGGCTCCGCAACGGTGTCGGGCAACGATACACGTACAGTGTCACCCACCTCAAAATCAGCAACCTGATTCACATTTACTACGCAGGTGAGGTACCAGTCAAAATCCTGAATCAACTTGCCCATGGTGCCCTCGATTACCGTCGAGGAGTTTGATGTGTCCAAAGCCTGCTCTATCTGATCGACAGTTAAATTCAATGCCTGATCATAATCAACCTTGTGCTCATAGCCATCCGTACTACTGACATAGTATCCGGCTCCACTGGCCGTAATGGCAGACAACTGCTTGATTTCTCCTTTGAGCGTTTCTAACTGTTTCTGGAGCTCAGCCTTTTTTTGCGTAAAATCAATTGCCTCACCCGTCGCGATCTTAAAACGTGTTAATGTGTCATTAAACTCCCCTGCCAGATCGCATGCTGTCTCATAATTACCGGAATCCAATGCATCCAGATACAGTAAAAAGTTGCTGTCCACTTCCTCGTCTAAGCGCTCAACATCCGTCAAGGCAGCGTTGTTGCCAGAAAAGCTCTCGCAACGTTCAATTTCCTGTTGGATCTTGAGCGACTCGACATAGCGCTCGGCCGAAGCGCTGTCCTCAAACACGTAGGCGACCGTATCATCCTTCGCCACACGGGAACCGTTGGCAACCGTCGGTACCATTACCCCTGAGGGGCTTCCTGTGATTTCCGTCTCTTTTCGCAGTACATAGACCTGCGTATCGATTGTATGATATTCACTTGTTTTGTACGCCGTCTGCGTTTTGACTGCCGGAGAAACGAGCGTATAGACCTGATAACCTCCATAGCACAGAATCATCAATACAGCTACCACTGTAAAGAGAACGCGCAACACCGCCCTACTCTTGTTGTTTTTTCTCTTTACAGCCAATGAAATCACACCTTTTCTCAATCACGTTGCAAATGTGGTCTGTCATCTCTGCAGTGGAGGTGTAGTCATCCAAATAGAACCAGTTAATATCCGGATTCCGCCGGAACCATGAAAGCTGTCGCTTCGCATAGCGGCGTGTTTCTCGTTTAATATCTTCCACTGCCTCATCCAAGCTGACTGCACCTGAAAAATAGGGCAATAATTCCTTATAACCGATCGCCTGAATAGCGGTAGCAGAGTGTGTACTGCCCCAAAAAGCGCGCGCCTCCTCAATCAGACCGTACTCAACCATTTGATCGACACGCCGGTTGATGCGCTCATACAGGACGCTGCGGTCGTGTACCTGCAATCCAACAATAAATGGGCGGTAGGGGGATTCCATCGCTCGGGAGCGCCGGTTGTATTCGGTGATGGTGACTCCGCTCACCTGATAAACCTCCAACGCACGGATGATTCGCTTTTGATCGTTTACATGGAGCCGGGATGCCGCCTCCGGGTCGACAGCCGAAAGTTCAGACAGCATATCCGCTGTTCCTTTCTCCGCTGCCTGTTCCTCTAAGCGTCTACGAATCTCGGGATTGGATGGGATATCGGCATACTGGATATTTCGGATCAAAGAATCCACATACAGGCCGGTTCCACCGGCAACCACTGGTAAGATCCCCTTCTCAGAAAGCTCACGAATGCACGCATGTGCATCACGAACGTAGTCAGCCACACTGTAAACAGCACCAGGCGGTAAAAAGTCCATCAGATGGTGACAAACCCCCTCCATTTCCGCTGAGGTGGGCTTAGCTGTTGCAATATGCATCCCCTGATAGATCTGCATAGAATCTGCGGAGACTACCTCACCATGATAGCGCTTTGCCAGTGCGACGGCCAACGCAGTTTTACCGGACGCCGTGGGGCCCACAACCACCAGCAGGGGGATTTTGTTATCAAGTACAGCGATAGACATATTATTCTCTCCCGAATTGCTTTTCCAGATCCCCGCGCGAGAGCGTAATCAAAACCGGCCTACCGTGTGGGCAGTAGCGAATAGAATCATCTGCGAGCAAATGATCCACCAGATATTGAAGTTCCGAGGCCGTCATGGCATCCCCAGCCTTCACCGCGCTTCTGCACGCCACGTTGTGATAAAGCCAGTCCAACTTTTCCGGCTCCACCTCATGCCTGTGTTCCATGAGATACTGCGCTACCTCCGTAAAGAGCGGCTCCAGATCCTCGCTGCTCAAATTCAATGGGCAGGAACGGACCAAGACGCTGCCGGAACCGAAATCCTCGATCTCAAATCCGGCTTTCTGAAGGAGTTCTTGTCCCTCTAATACAGCGGAGTACTCCTCTTTACTCATGGTGACGGAGAAAGGGGCTAACAACAGCTGAGCGTACTTTTTACCATTCTCCTTGCGGAGTTTTTCAAACAGCATCCGTTCATGGGCGGCATGCTTATCGATAAAATAGAGCTGATTTTGAAACTCAACAATAATATAGGTGTTAAAAGCCTCTCCGATCACCGTGTACTTACGGGCAACAGGATTCTGTACCGGTACCGGCTGCGGAACTTTCTCACGCGTTTTCTCAGCCCGCGGCGCCGGCGAATCGGATGCTATGATCGGATTGGGCGGCGGAGCTGCGGCCGAGACGGTACTCCCCTCCAAGCGGCGAGACGATGTGGGTTGAATCACTTGATCGATCACAAAGGTCGGAGCTGCCTCCTTGGGTACAGAAGGCACCTTGGAGATATTTTGCGGCTTTTGCACAATTTCAGGTTCCTTTTCGAGTACCTTGTTTCCTTTAGAAAACACTTGCGGCTTCCAGATAGAAGGAACTTGTACATTGCCCAAATTTATTGGAAGCTGCTCGCCGTGTGGAATGGCCGGCCGGGCTATTTGAGCTGCTGGGCGAACGGGGTTTAGTTCCATTTTGGGGCGGGTATCGAATTTTTCCAGCGCCCCGCGTACGGCATAATAAACCGCATCAAAGATCGCTTTCTCATTAGAAAAACGCACCTCAATCTTGGCGGGATGGACGTTAATATCCACGCTATCGTGCGGCACCTCCAGATTCAGGATGAAAGCGGGAAACTTTCCAACCATGATGCTGCGCTTATACGCCTCCTCTACCGCCGCGGTCACCGTCCTGGATTTAACATAGCGTCCGTTCAAAAAGACGTTTTGCAACCCACGATTGCCGCGCGAGTGAACCGGCTTGCTGGCATAGCCCCATACACGGATACGGTTTAATGTATAGTCGACCGGCAGGATACCGGTGGTAAAATCCTTACCATACACGGAACGAATGGCATGCAGTAACTCGCCGTCTCCGGGTGTGAGCAACGTCTCCTTCCCCTCCCGGATAAAACGGAAGCTGATCTCCGGGTGGGACAGGGCGATCCGATCCACCACGCCGGCCACGGAATTGGCCTCCGAGACATCCTTTTTTAAAAATTTCATACGCGCCGGCGTGTTGTAGAACAAATCGCGCACAACGATTGTCGTCCCGATGGGGCACCCTGCATCCGAACAGGATTTTTCCTCCGCCCCCTCAATTACGTAGCGTGTACCTGTATCCTCCCCTGATACACGGGTGAGCATTTCCGCCCTTGAAACAGCGGCAATTGAAGCCAATGCCTCGCCCCGAAAACCGAGTGTAAAAATAGAATTCAAATCTTGTGCTGTGCGCACTTTAGAGGTCGCGTGGCTGAGAAAGGCAGCGGGAACATTTTGGCGCGAGATACCGCAGCCATTATCTGTGATGCGGATATAGGTGATCCCACCACGCCGGATTTCCAGAGTTACAGCAGTCGCGCCCGCGTCAACAGCATTCTCCATCAACTCTTTAACTACGCTGGAGGGACGCTCCACCACCTCGCCGGCAGCGATCAGCTCCGACACGTTTTTGGGCAACAGTAGAATATCAGGCATGCAGGATCACCTCCTTAATTCTAAAATAAACAGTCTTATATCTTCTTGGCTTTCTGAACGAGTTCATCCAATAGGGATAGTGCACGTATAGGGGTAAGGGAATTGATATCGAGATTTTGCAGATCTTCCAATATCTCCTTTTCCGCCAAAGAGCCCATGGAAACCTGTTCCGTCTCCTCCTCTGGGAGATCTCTCATCTCGACCTTGCCGAAAGAGAGCTCCTGTTCCTCGAGCGAACGCAGAATCACACGCGCGCGGGAGACAACCTTGTCCGGAACGCCAGCCAAGCGTGCTACATCGATACCGTAGCTTCCGTCTGCCACGAACGATCCGGCGCAGGAATGTGATATCATGTCCACGCTTTTTGACGGCAATATTATAGTTCTTGACACCGTCAACCTGTCCTTCTAACTCTGTCAACTCATGATAGTGCGTCGCAAAGAGCGTTTTGGCCCCCAGCGTGCGCTTGGATGAAGTGAACTCCAATACAGCTCGGGCAATGCTCATCCCATCGAAGGTGGATGTACCGCGCCCTATCTCGTCAAAGATAATCAAGCTTTTACTTGTGGCATGCTTTAAGATTTCGGCGACCTCGTTCATCTCAACCATAAACGTTGACTGCCCGGAGGCGAGATCATCTGCTGCGCCGACACGGGTAAATACGCTGTCAACAAGCCCGATGTGCGCGCTGCGCGCCGGTACAAAGGAACCAATCTGTGCCATAATGACGATTAGGGCAACTTGCCGCATATAGGTAGACTTACCAGCCATGTTGGGGCCGGTAATGATCGCACAACGGTCCTCCCCATTGTTCAGGAAGGTATCATTCGGTACAAATGGCACATCGCGCAACACCTTTTCCACCACGGGGTGGCGCCCCTCCTCAATTGCAATGCAGTCCGATGTATCGACAAGCGGACAGGCATATTGATTAGAATAGGCAACATGTGCTAAAGAACAGAGCACATCCAGTACGGAGATCGCCTTTGCAGTACGGTTGATCCGCAGGAACTGGTCGGCCGCCTGCTGGCGGATCTGTGTAAAAAGGTTATATTCCAGCTGAACACTCCGCTCCTGTGCGCCGAGCACTTTGGCCTCAAGGTCTTTTAGTTCCTGGGTAATATACCGCTCACAGTTTGCGAGCGTTTGCTTGCGCACATAATTGTCCGGAACCTGATCCTTAGACCCATTCGGAACCTCTATGTAGTAACCAAATACACGGTTATAGCCGACCTTCAGCTTTTTGATCCCAGTCTTTTCGCGTTCGGATTCCTCAATCTGAGCGATAAATCCCTTACCGTTGTGAATTATGTAACGCAGCGAGTCGAGTTCTTCACTGAAGCCGTCCTTGATCAGATTGCCCTCCCGCACGGAAAACGGAGGATTATCCACGATGGAGCGGTCGATAATGTCACGCAGATCATCGAGGATATCAATGGACTCATCCAGCGTTTTTAGCATCCCGCACTGTGCACCGGAAAGCAATTGCTTAATAGGCCCCAGTTTTGCGAAAGTATCTGCCAAAGCACGGAGCTCTCGCGCATTAGCTGTCGCGTAGACAACTCGGGCCATCAGGCGTTCCAGGTCGTGGATTCCATCGAGCTGCTCCATCAGATCTTCCCGCAGAGATAGATGATCCACCAGCTCGGCTACCGCATTTTGGCGGGCAAGGATCTTGCTGCAGCTGAGCAGAGGCTGCTCAATCCAA
>USLQ01000043.1 GCA_900555545.1 uncultured Oscillospiraceae bacterium
TTTTCCGTTTCCATTATTCAGGCACAGGTAGAGAGTTCACGGCAGGAACAGGCGGTTGCACAGCTTCAGGCACAGATTGAGGAGAAAAAGGCTGAAAACGACGACCTGCAAAAGACTCTGGACAGCGGAGACGAGGCGGAGTATATCGAGCGTGTAGCGCGCGACAGCCTCGGTTACATGATGCCGGATGAGAAGGTGTATTACGACACCTCGTCAAAATAGAATGTTATGAGAACTAAGGAGGATAAAACTTTTTATGCAGGTTGAGGTCGGAGCGGTTCTGGAGGGTAAGGTAACGGGTCTAACAAATTTTGGGGCGTTTGTCAGCTTTGAGGGTGGCCATATCTCGGAGGTCGCCTCCACGTATGTCAAGGACATTCACGACTACCTCAAGGAGGGGCAGGATGTCAAAGTCAAGGTGCTCAATGTAGGTGAGGATGGGAAAATCAGCCTGTCCATCCGCCGGGCGGAGGAGAATCCACAGCCGCGTGAGGAGCGGCGGGGCGCTCCACGCGGAGATCGCAGGCGCGCAGGCGGTTCCTCTAAACCAAATGTGTGGCAGGGTACCAAGCAGCGCCAGCCGCAGGAAAACATGAGTTTTGAGGATATGATGTCCCGTTTTAAGCAGATCAGTGATGATAAAATGACCGATCTCAAGCGCTCCACGGAGGTCAAGCACGGCGGATTTTCCAGGCGTGGCGGCGGCCCGCGGGGCTGATGGCATAGCAGTGATGGTGCGGGGTGGATGCTCTGCACCTTTTCTTTTGGGGGATAGTTTATGATTATTATCAATGCAACGCTGTTTTTGGCGGATGGAACTTTCCGGTCCGGTCAATTTGTCCGCATTCGAGGGACAAAAATCAGTGCGGTCGGCGGAATGGAAGATTGTGATACGTGTGGGGAATCCTGCGTGATTGATGCAGCGGGGGGAGTGCTGTACCCCGGATTTATCGATGCACATACACACCTGGGCATGTTTGAGGATGGCCTTGGTTTTGAGGGGGATGATGGCAACGAGGATACAGATCCTTGTACCCCGCAATTGCGCGCCATTGATGCGGTGAATCCGTTGGATCACTGCTTTCAGGAGGCGCGTGAGGCCGGTATCACTACTGTTCTGACGGGGCCTGGCAGTGCCAACCCGATCGGGGGTCAGTTTGCGGCAGTCAAAACAGATGGAAAATGTATTGACGACATGGTGATCCGATCCCCTGCCGCGATGAAATTTGCTTTAGGTGAAAATCCCAAGAGCGTCTATCATGACAAGAGCGCAGCTCCCGTCACACGGATGGCGACAAGCGCTCTGATCCGGGAGCAGCTTTATAAAGCTAAGGATTATTTCACCCGGAAACAGGATTGCGAGGAGGAAGACCAGCCGGAATACGATATGAAGTGTGAGAGCCTTGGCCCATTGCTCCGCGGTGAGATCCCGGCGCAGATCCATGCGCACCGGGCTGATGATATTTTTACAGCTGTACGGCTGGCGCAGGAATTCGGCCTGCGCTATTCGATCGTTCACTGCACGCAGGGGTACTTGGCTGCGTCGGAGTTGGCGGAACGGGGAATCAGCGCCATGTGCGGTCCAATTATATCGGATCGCTGCAAGCCGGAGCTCCGCGATTCCACCCCCGCCAATCCAGGGATTCTCAATACCGCGGGTGTAAAGGTGTGTATCATTACAGATCATCCCGAGATACCGATCCAATATCTTTCCCTGTGTGCGGGTATCGCAGTACGTGAGGGGATGGATTTCACAGAGGCCCTAAAGGCCATTACTATCTATCCCGCAGAGATTGCCGGGATCAGTGACCGTGTCGGATCCATTGAAGCCGGTAAAGACGCAGACCTTGTTTTGTATCGGGAGGATCCTCTGACAGTGGCCGCAAAGCCTGAGTGCGTCATCATCAATGGTAAAATCATTTTGGATAAAAGGACGGGGGTATAACATGAGGGAAATACAAGCCGCGGAGATTACCCGTGTGGTGCGGGAGTTATGCATTTCAGCCAATAAGGAACTGCCGGAAGGCCTGTGTGCCCGCATTCGCCGGGCCTGTACGCAGGAGACAGAGGAACTACCTCAGGCGATCATGGGGGATATTGCGGATAATCTGGACGCGGCAAAGCGCCTTCATATCCCGATCTGTCAGGATACAGGGATGGCTGTTGTGTTCGCGGAGGTGGGGCGCGATATCCATATTGTGGGCGGCGCGTTTGAGGAGGCCATCCACGAAGGGGTCCGGCAGGGATATACGGAGGGACTGCTGCGCTGTTCTGTAGTGGCAGATCCGCTGCGGCGCGTCAATACGGGGGATAACACGCCTGCTGTCATCCACACACGTATCGTAGAGGGGGATAAGCTGAAGCTGACGGTCGCCCCCAAGGGATTTGGCAGTGAAAACATGAGCGCAATCCGGATGTTCACTCCGGCCGCTACACGTGAGGATTTGATTGATTATGTGGTGGATGTTATGCGTGCTGCCGGATCGAACCCATGCCCGCCTGTCGTATTAGGCGTTGGGATCGGCGGAGATTTTGAACAGTGTGCGCTTCTGGCAAAGATTGCCCTGTGCCGCGATACGGAAGTGCGCCATACGGATCCGTTCTATGCGGCGATGGAGCAGGAGATTTTCGAACGCCTCAACGGCCTGAACATCGGGCCCCAGGGATTTGGCGGGTACACAACGGCGTTGTGTGTCAATATTGAAACGGCGCCCACGCATATTGCCGGCCTTCCGGTGGCGGTCAATGTGGGATGTCATGTCACCAGACACCAGACAAAAATTATATAATATTAATAAATTTGATTGATATTTTCGCCGGATATGATATAATATAGGTACAGACCGTGAGGGGGAACAATCCCGCGGCATGTGTCAACCGGATTTGATCTCCCATATCGTTCTGAACTTCCGGGATTTCCCAATATGAAGGAGATGTTATTCATGAAGATGACCATCACAGGACGTAAATGTACCCCCAGGGAGAGCTTTAAGGATCGGGCGGAAGTTAAATTATCAAAAATTGAGCGTTTTTTCGGCGAAAATGCCGAGGCGAAAATTACTGCCACAGTTGAGAAAAGTACAAAAATTGTGGAGATCACCGTCCGGTATGACGGGATGATCTTCCGAGCGGAACGCACTTCACCGGATTCACTGGAGGACGCGCTGGACGATTGCGTCGATGCGCTGATCCGCAGGATCCGCAAGAATAAGACAAAGGTCGCACGTCAGATTCACTCCGGATCGCTGGTGGATATGTTTGACGCCGAGGCCTCCGGCGAGGAGGAGAAGGAGTTTAACCTTGTCCGGCGTAAGAGCGTGTACCTGCGTCCGCAGTCGCTTGATGAGGCTATTTTGCAGATGAATATGCTGGGCCATGCGTTCTATATGTTCCTCAATGCGGAGACAGAGCGCGTCAACGTCGCCTATCGCCGTAAGGACGGCACCTATGGCCTGATCGAGCCGGAAGAGTAATTTGATTAAAATCCGAGGGGCGGATTTTCCGCCCCTTTTTAAATGTCAAAAATTTGGAGTTGCCTATGAGTTATCGTTTTGTTGTCCCATGTTTGTTCGGGCTGGAGTCGATTGTCGCCGCTGAACTGAATGGAATGGGGGCTGAAAATGTCGTCAGTGAAAATGGCCGTGTTCTGTTTTCGGGGGATTTTGCCATGATGGCACGCGCCAATCTGTCCTTGCGCTGCGGGGAGCGTGTGCTGTTGTTGGCCGGGGAGTTTGAGGCGCGCTCGTTTGAAGAACTGTTCGATCAGGTGCGTCGGCTCCCTTGGGAACAGTATATCGGACTGCGGGATGAATTCCCTGTCACCGGATACTCGCTGCGCTCAAAGCTTTTCAGCGTGCGTGACTGCCAGTCTATCATCAAGAAGGCGATCGTGGAACGCCTGAAATCCCAGTATGGCGTGTCATGGTTTGAGGAGACCGGCGCCCGCCACATGATCCGTTTTGCAATCCTGAAAGATAGGGTCAGCGTTATGCTGGATACCTCGGGGGTTGGGCTATATAAGCGCGGATACAGGCTGGAATCCAACGACGCTCCGATCAAGGAGACGTTAGCTGCTGCAATGTGCTCTCTGGCACGTCTGCGCGAGTATCACACGCTCTATGATCCGCTCTGCGGATCCGGAACGATTTTGACAGAGGGCGCGCTGATGGCTCTGAATATTGCACCGGGCCTCAAACGCAGCTTTATCTCCGAACGTTGGGAGAATGTAGGGGAGGCGGTATTTAATCGTGAGCGCGAGCGCGCCAGGGAGCTGATTCGGCGCGATGTTCCCTTTCAGGCTTACGGTTCTGATATCGATGCCAAAGCGATCGAGTCGGCGCTCGGCAATGCGAAGCGCGCCGGTGTGGCGGATCGGATCAAGTTTTCGGTCCAGGATGTACGTTTTTGGGCCAATAGGAGCGATCGAGGTACCGTTATCACCAATCCTCCTTATGGAGAACGGTTGCTTGATATTGAGCAAGCTGAACAAATTATAAAAATATTAGGAGAAAAGTTTGACAAAAAACGCGGTTGGAGTTATTATATTATCAGTCCGTCTGACCAATTTGAAACATTGTTTGGGCGCCGGGCGGATAAGAGGCGGAAGCTCTATAACGGGATGATGCAATGTCAACTGTTTATGTACTACAAATGAGAGTGAGGAAAAGGCATGAGACACGTTTTTATCATTAACCCCAACGCAGGCAAGGGTAAGGCTATTGGCAGTATCCACCCCGTCATTCAAAAATATTGCACGGAACACCGGCTTGACTGGGATGTCTATATTCCGGATTCCCCTACGGGTGCACGGGAGTTTATCCGGGCGGAAGCGGAAAAAGCGGGGGATAATCCAATCCGCTTTTACGCGTGTGGTGGTGATGGTACGCTCTATGAGGCGGTCAATGCCGCATATCCATTTAAGAATGCCGAAGTGGGTGTTATTCCTCTGGGCTCTGGAAATGACTTTATCCGTCTATTTGGTACCGCGGAACAGTTTAGGGATATTGACGCACAGGTCAACGGTACAGCCGTCGCGTTGGATCTGGTCAAATGTGATAAGGGTCAGGTTGCCATCAACCAATCCTCCATGGGTTTCGACGGAGAAGTCTGCGCCAAAAAAGAGGAGTTCAAGAACCTGTTGCCGGTCATGCGTGGGAATACAGCCTATACGGCATCGGTTGCCTATTGCTTTTTCCATAAGATGAAGAATGAATTTACCATCCAGATCGACGATGGCGAACCCGTCAAAAAGAACGTTATCTTCTGCGTTGCGGCCAGTTCACGCTGGTACGGTGGCGGCTTTAAGGCGGCGCCGTTTGCACTGCCTAATGACGGGTACCTGGATTTTGTAATCGTGGAGAAGAATATGCCGCGCGTCAAATTGCTGCCGCTGATCAATATGTATAAAAACGGCGAGCACGCCAAGTTGGCGGACCGAGGGATTTTGACCTATATCCGTGGCAAGAAGATCAAGATCCACAGCGACAAGCAGGCCGCTATTAACTGCGACGGCGAGTATATGTATGTCAATGACGTCACGTTTGAGGTGATGGAAAAGGGAATCAAATTTATTGTTCCCAAAACCTCATCTTATTTCCACGACGTGGAGATGGGCAAGATCAACGGAGAAATCCCTGTGGAGATCCAGAAATATTGCTCCAAGCTATAAAAGAACATAGGATATCCCCTCTTGCAGTTGATCTAGTGGTGGTATCAAGAACATAGGCGAGCTGCCCGGCAATGTTGCCGGACAGCTCGTATTTTGATATTATTTAGTTTTCTGACGGACTGAACAGGGCTCGTATTTCCGGCGAGACGTACTGTTCAGGGAGATAGAGGGAGAACAGGGAATCCCCCATGCGGATCTCGATGGCGTAGCCTCCGTTTCCGGTGTAGTACCAGGGATACAGATGCTCCTGTATGGCGCTGAGCTGTGCCTGTGTCAGTGCTGCGGAGCCTTCGAATGGCTGATAGGTCTCCTCTGAGGACATTACATGACGAGAGCTGGTGAACAGCCTGGATGAGTGGTCATCGCCTGAGGAACTGTAGAATCCTTCAGTCGCAAGATCGTAGACTTCTGTAATTGGTACTGCACAGATTCCAGCTGCTTCCGGGATCTCTCCCGATACGGCGGGGATCATTCCTTGCTCGCGTAGGAAAGAGAGCGTATGTGCCATACTATCCGTGAGCGGATAAAAATCCCGATCATAGTGCAACAGGTCATACTCTTCCAGCTGGAGGTCTGTCCCCTCATTGAAGCGTAAAAAGTAGCGGTTTGGATGTTCTGGATAAAAACGCTGCTGCACTGTCTGAGTTATCATGTCGTCAATCAAAGCCTGTTTGAGCAGCGTGTGCTGTTCGGGGGTGAGTGATAGTGCGGAATTTTCTCCGGTGATCGCATCTGCGAGAAAGACGGTTCCCGTCTCATATCCATAGGCGGCCTGACGGTCGGGATGTTCCACAAGGGGATTGGCCTCGTCCTCCTCCAGCATCTGCTGCGTCGGATTGGAGGAGATAACTTCCCGTATCGTATCCTTGGACCAGTCCGTCTCATAAAGCAGGAGGGATTTCTGCAGTGTTTCAACAGTCACACGCGGATAGTAACGTTTGATCTCGCTTCCGTCTTCGAGCAGATAGACAATGCACAGCGGCTTATCGACGGTCTGCTCCGCGTCTTTCGAATCAATCATCATCTGATGCAGCCGGCGGGCAAATTCAATATCCCGCTCCGTTGTAAGCGCACCTCCCAGATGGTCATTATCGGTGTTAGCGGAAAAAACACCAATGCTTACGCCCCCGTTAAAATACTTTTCCCCGTAAATTTTAAAAGAGTAATCCGCGTCCACATAGACTTCTTTGATATCATCTGCCTGCGGAATCCGGCTGGTGTAGCCGAAGAGTCCGGTCGCGAAAACGGCGTAGACGGCAATTGGGACAGCAAGGTGGATCGGGAGCTTCCACAGCCCTCTCAGTAAATCTTTTCCACTCCGGGTGAGGACTGCTTCTATTATCAGGTAAATAACGGCATAGGGGAGCAGCGCAATAGCAAATGCCAATACATGGTTCATCCGGTTGTACAAAAAGTAAAGTACCGCAGTGGAGGCGCCGAAGCCAAGAACGAGTTCTACGGCAAAGTTGAGGATTTTGTTCTTACCGATAAAGCCGCTGATCTCCGTCCGCCGCCGTTGAAAGATGAGCAGTGCGATTCCAAGGCATATGGCGCACGCTGCCAACCAGGGCAGCAGTTCCAGGAATGCCGAAGTTGTAGTCTCAGGTGAGAGCGCGTTCTCACGCTCGGGCATTGCCATATTTTCCAATCCCTGTTGTAAGAAAAAGATTGGATTGTACCGGGTGGAATCCTGCACAAGAGATTCGCTGAGCTCCTGATAATCGCCGAAGTATACCTGTCTTGCGCTGTATGGACTGCCCCACAACAGGGTGGACATCAGGAATTGGAGGCAGTAGATCAGAATGGTGGGCAACAGGAGGATTACGGCGGAAAAACCCATGCCCT
>USLQ01000044.1 GCA_900555545.1 uncultured Oscillospiraceae bacterium
CTGCGCCTTATCCAGACTGCGCGAGGCCACACCATAACAGCAGTACCGGTCATCCATCCCCCGGATGGTATCCGCCATCTTGCCGGCGATGTGTCCGGCACCCAGAATTCCGATATTCATCTGATAACCCCCTTATATCCTTAAATAATCAGTTTGGCACAGCTGCCGCCGGAGCGCTCCTTGGTGACGACAATCTGCCTGTCAATCTGATCCTTGAGCTCCGCGACGTGTGAAATAATCCCGACCAAGCGGCGGCTCTCAGCCAATCCCTTCAGCACCCGAACGGCCTGCCGTAAGGCCTCCTCGTCCAGCGAACCGAACCCCTCATCGATAAACATGGTGTCCAGCTGAACGCCGCCCGCAGCAGACTGGATTTCATCGGAGAGGCCGAGCGCCAAAGCCAGTGAAGCCAGGAACGATTCTCCGCCCGAAAGCGTGCGCACGCTCCGGCGGCTGCCGTTGTAGTGGTCAAGGACCTCCAACTCCAAACCGCTCTGGCTGCGATTATTTGCCGCGCCCCGACGGCGCTCTAATTCGTACTGTCCGCCCGTCATCACCATCAATCGAGTGTTGGCACGGATCAGGATCCGGTCAAAGTACGCCATCTGCACATACGTCTCCAACATAACTTTTTCCTGGCCGGCGAGCGTACCGTTGGCTGTATCAGAGAGGGCGCGCAGCCACCTCAGCTTTTCCTCTGCGGCGGGCAATTCCGCACCGTATTGACGGATCCGCTCCCGGGCGGACCTGTTTTTCTCCATACGGGTATGAACCGCCATCATCTGATCCGACAACAGCTTGCGGTGCTGCGTCTCCCCCTCGAGTGAAGCGCGTATTTTTACGATATCGAACCGTTCGCTGTCGCGGAGACGGTCGGAAAGTTCACGCACAGTCCCGCGCAGGCCGTCCGCTATAGACAACGCCTCCCGGTATGCCTTTTCCGCCTGATCTACCGCATCGCTGACCAGCTGCCGGAACTCTTTAAGAGACCGGATCTCCCTTCCCGCCTCTGCGCTGCTGCTATAGGGCAGCTGACTGCGGATCTTATCCATGCGCGCCTGCGCATGACCCAAGTCGCTCTCGAGCTGAGTGCACTTTGTCTGATATTGTTGCACCATCCGTTCCCCGTCGGGGATCTTACGCTCCGCACGATCCAAAATCTTTTGAATTTCCTCCAGGCGGAGAAGATTCTTTTCCTGCCCGGTCAAATCACTTTCCAGACGGTCTATCTCCGCCCGGGTACATGCGGTGGCATCCGCAATCTGCTGCCGCCACTCCGTTTCGTCCGCCCCTGGGATCAGTTGCTCCAGATGGTTCAGGAATCGATCATGTGCCGATTCAAACTGACCGGCGAACTGTCCTGCCCGGCGACTTTGATCGGCCTGTACGGCTGCATCGCGCTCCATCTCCTCCCGGGCACGGTTGACATCCCCTTCCCCCGGCGCATCCTGAGCAAGGGGGGCGAGGGACGGGTGATCGCATGAGCCGCAGACCGGGCACGGGATGCCCTCCCCAAGCGTAGACGCCAAAAGACCGGCCTGTGCATCCAGAAACAATCGGTTTAAACGGGTATATTCCTGACTGCTCGCCTGGGCACGGGATGTGGCGCTTCTATATGCCTCCTGTGCCTGTTCCAATGATGCACGCAGTTGAACAAGCGCCTTCCCCTCTTCGTCCAGTGCGCACAGCTGGGCAAGCCGTTGCCCCTGTTCGCTTTTAGCCGCAGTAAGGCGTTCTTTTTCCGCGGCGGGATTTCCCAACGATTCCTGCTCACGCTGGGAGTCCTCGCGCTGCTTTTTCAGTTTATCAAGCGCCTGTGTGCACCGAAGGAGATGCGCATGGCTCTCCCGCTGTTCCTCCAACAACCGGCCATATTCTTCCCGCTCCCTGTCCAACTCCTTGTACTGATCCATCTGGCTCTCGATCAGAGCGATCCGGCTCAGTGCCTGCTCGGCCTGTGGGGTACGGGAGCGCTCCTGTTCCAGCAACACCTTTTTTTCGTCCACGTCTCTTTCTGCCAGCTTTAGCTGCCCCTTCGCCTGTTCCAGCCGTTTTTGGCTGCGTTCAATTTCCTCTGCTTTACCGAGCAGCTGCTGGATTTGGGCAAGCGCGTCATCGGATTCCTTGATCTGCCGCTGGAACGCCTCCCCAAGGGAATTATCCCGTTCAATCATCTCGTTTGCCAGATCATCAAGCTCCTCCGGCGTCAGGACATCGGCCTGTGAAAGCCGCTCGCTGTCCTCCTCCGTACCGGAGAGCAGTCCGGCTGCCTGCATCATCGCGGCACGCTCCCGCTCACAGGTTCGCGCCCATTCGTTTGCCTGTACTTTCAGTTGCTCCTGAAGCGTACTATACCGCTCCGTGCGGAATAAACGGCGGAAGATACGGATCCGCTCATCCGTAGAGGCGAGCAGCAATTTTAAAAAATCCCCCTGTGCAATCATGGCGACCTGCGTGAACTGGTTCCGGTCGACGCCCATGATTTTTTCGATCTCCGCTGTCACGTCGCGCGCACGTGTCACAATGCGTCCCCCTGGGCAGCAGAGCTCCGCCTCCTGTTGCTGCCGGACCATGCCGTTCCCCCGCTTTGCGGGCCGTTCATATTCCGGCACACGGCGAACTGTGTACTCCTGTCCCGCGTAGCGGAAGATCAATTCCACAAAGGTGGGCGTGTCCGAAGCGGCATACTTGCTGCGGAACATCCCCGGAGATCGGGCACCGCCGCTCGCCTCGCCATAGAGGGCAAAGGTGATCGCATCAAAAATAGTCGTCTTCCCTGCGCCGGTGTCCCCGGCGATCAGGTAGAGGCCGCTCTCACCCAGCTTGTCTAATTCCAGTTCCATCCGCCCTGCGTAGGGGCCAAAGGCGGATAAAGTCAGCTTAACCGGTCTCATACAGCGCCCTCCCAGATTGTTTCAATCAATTCCGCCAAATAACCGCGTTGCTCTTCGGACAGTTCACGGCCGTTTTTCTGCCGGTAAAAAGATGCGAACAAATCCGCCGGGGACTGCGTCTCCACTGCCTCCATCGGGAGCAGTGAAATCTCCCGCCGTGTACGGGTGTTATCGTAATCGAGCTTCATGATATTCGGGTAGATCACCCGCAGGCGGTTGATGGCCTCCGGGACGTCTTCTTCATCCGTCAATGTGATATGAAAATAGCACTGTGTGTTGAGATCCTGGTAAAAGGAGCGCTCCACCAACTGGGCGTATGTTCCCCGCAGCTCTGCCATCTCCCGCTGCGGGACGAGCGGCAGCACACGAACGTTCAAATCCCCTTTTTCCCCAAGTTGTACAACCGTTACGGATTTTTGATGGCGCACCTCGGAGAAGGAGTACTTGAGCGGCGTTCCGCAGTACCGCACGCGGTCGCTCCCGACATTTTGGGGCCCGTGCAGATGGCCAAGCGCCGTATAATCAAACGGCTCGAATACGGAGACATCCACCTGATCCGTCCCGCCCACGGTGAGCTCCTCCGAATCGCAGGTCAGCGCGCCGGCCACAAATTGATGCGTCACCAAAATGTTCCGCTCGGCCGGATCTATGGCCAGATGTGCGATTGCCGAGCGCATAGCACCGGTATATCCATTAATTGTCTCCTCGGGGAAACAGGCGCGCACGTGCGCCGGCTTGACAAAGGGCAGCAAATAAAAGTGTACCGGCCCAAATCTATCCGTCAGCGTCACCGGAGGTACCTGCCCACTGTAGACCGGAGAAAAATAGACGCCGCTCCCCTGCATGAGCCCTGAGCCAAAGGCAATCCGCTCGGCCGAGTCATGATTCCCGCTGACGGCGAGGACTTTAATGCCCCGGCCAGACAGTTCGGATAAAAAGGCATCCAGCAATGCGACCGCTTCCGCCGGGGGAACCGGCTTATCATATAGATCCCCCGCAATCAGGACGGCCTGTGGGCGCTCCGCGTCCGCCAGAGCGAGCACCTGATCCAAAATATATTTTTGATCCTCAAGCATGGAAAAACCGTTTACCCGCTTGCCCAAATGGAGATCAGACAAATGAAATAACTTCATAAAATGCCTCCGCAGATCCAATCTATTTAAAAGCATAACAAAAAATCCGGCGGAGTGCAACCTGCCGTGCGCTGGCTAAATTGCTCCGCCGGATCAATTGATCGGTTATTTCTGTTTTTTCTGGCGCATGAGCAGCTTATCGATCGGGAAGTAGATAAAGAACTGGAGCGCACTGCACACCATGGTGGAGATGTTACCCGCCAGCTTATCATTGACATCCATCCCGATGAGCCAAGCGTTGATCGTCGGGGAGAGCCAAGCCGAGAAACAGATCAGCAGGATCGTTGCGATAATGTAAATCGTCAGGGTCACCGGTATGTTGTTGTTGGCGTTGAACGTCTTTTCCCGGTTGACGAAGAACGCCACAATCTGTGCCACCACGTTGGAAACATTAAACGCAATGAAATAACCGAGGCCGTTTGCCGCCGCCGGATAGTCAAAAACCCACCAGTGGAAATCACGTGTGAACAGATCCTGAATCGGCGGGAGCAGCTGTAAAATATTCAGCAGTGCAAACTGGACGATACACGCCAGCAAACTGACTACGATAAATTTGACAAACTGCCACGCCGTAACAACGGCAGATCCCTTCTCGGCTGCGGCACTATCCACCTTGTGCAGCACACCTTTTTTTTCCTGCTTTTCCGCCTGTTTCTGACTCATTCTATAACCCTCCAATGAATTATTCCGATAGATAGTAATTATTATAGTGATTTTTCTCAAAAAAGGCAACTACTATTTAAAAATTCGGCATCTTTGGTGGGATTTTATGATTTACACCCGTCAACAGCCGGGGCGTTCCACCCCCGCTGGATTCCCAGCGCACGTGCAACCCGCATTAGATTGTCCACATCGCCCGGAACCAGCCTACCATTGTAATCCGGCGGCAGGTTGATTACCAGCATATTCCCGTTCTTTTCCAGTATCCTGTAATTGCGTATGATCTCCTCCGCATCCATGAGCGGCTTGGCGGCATAAGTATCGGAGTAAAACCAGCTGAATTCTTGCCGGGAACAGATGGTCATCTCAAAGGGGAGATAGTACTCTTTGCCATTGAAAGTGTAAATTTTAGGGTCATCCTCCCGGCACATATGCGGATCCCACAGCCTGAAATCCGAGGGGAACATCCGCAGCGGATCGCGGTCCTGATAATTCTGCGGCTGGTAGCGGGGATCCGGCCCGCCCTTTTTCTCGGGATACTCCCCCACCGTGTGGTTTACGCCGATCTGGCAGCAGGGCTGAAGTGTTTTGACCAGGTTGTACAGGCGATCCAGCTGCCAGGCGCGGCACGGTTTATCCCATGCGCCGTCAAACCAGAGCTCGACAACCTCTCCATACCGGCCGTCCAGCAACTCCGTCAGCTGGCGCTCCATATACGCGACATACTTCTCATTATTCCGATAGCACCGCTCATGGCGATCCCACAGGGAATAATACAGGCCCAGTTTAATCCCGTACTTCCGGCACGCCTCCGATACGGCGCGCACAACATCCGTGGGATTGGGTGAATAGTTGACCGAATACTTGGTGGTATGGGTATCCCACAGGCAGAAGCCATCGTGATGTTTGGTGATTAGAATAACATAGTTCATCCCCGCCTCATACGCCGTACGCACCCAGCTGTCCGCTTCCACAGCCGTGGGGCGGTAACTGCGGATCGGGAGCCGGCCGTTGGACCACTCCGTATTATTGAACGTATTAATACCAAAATGGATAAACATGCCAAACCGCCGTGCCATCTGTTCCTTTTGATAATCATTAGGTTCCAGCGATGGTTGCTGCATATGCGGATACTCGTGTTCAGGATAGGGCTTTTTCTTACGGAACAACATCATGGAAAAACTCCTTTTCGAATAAAAATAAAACAAACACAGCCCTGTCAGGCAATGATATGGCAATACGACTCTTTTGGGAAAGTCCTATTATCGACTTTCCCCGATAAACAGCACATCCCCTGATGACAAGGAGACCTGAAATGCAACAGCATCCCCCTCCTGCGAAAAAGGAACTTCAGACGTCCCGAGCAGAACATATTCCACCCGTCGGAGCGGATGAACCATTCGTTTGAGTGTCAAGCTACCGTACAGGATCTCCACACGCAGCCCTTCCTCCTCCCAGGAGGCCATCCCCCAAGCTGTGCCGATGGACCAAAAATACCGCCCAGGGTGTATCGGACGGAAGCCGACCATCCCCTGTGTTAAGTCATAGCAGAACCCACTGTAAGCAAGCAACAGCGAATAGCTGGCCATCGCCCGCGCATAGCTGGCCCCACACTCAATCTCCGCCCAGGGGTTACGCTTTTTTCCATCATAGCGCGATCGAATCGCGGAAACAATCTCCAGCGCTTCCCGCTCCATCCCGCACTGGAGCATCCCGCACGCCACAGCGTACTCAAACCCGGTCATACATTCCTCCGTGTACGGGATGGGGATTTTCGGCTTTACCTTACCGTCCTGCCAAGTGCACATCATCACGCCGCTTTCCCCGTCACAGGCGAACACCCGGCAGGGATTAAACACCTCGCGCATGGATCGAAAATTGTTATGATAAATACTCTGAAGTGCCCTTTTGCGGTGATCGGGATCAAAAACAGGGGGCAGCCCCATCAACCCGGCGTGCCAATCCGCTGTAACCTGGTCAACTTCGCACCCGCTGCCCAGTTGGTACTTGATCTGGCCAAGCACAGGGTCCCAATACGTATTGCGGCATGATTTCCCATACTTTGCGAGTGCTCTGTCACTTTGCAGATCAATTTCCTGCACGTAATGTTCCCCATCAAATAGATGCTCCTCCACCCAGCGATGGCCCTTTTCATACAATGCCCGGTATTCACGCGCGCTGCCATGATCGCCCATCGCCTCCGCCATCTCCGCCCCGGCGAGCAGCGCGCCGTGGTAAAATCCCGTCAGCCAGGAGTTGGCGCCAAAGAGCTCCATATCGAGCGTATGGTGCTGACGGCCATGAATCACCCCGGTCTTATCCGGATCCCAACGGTCGGCGTTCCGACTGCTCCAGGCGTAGGCGATGCAGGACTGGATCCGCGGCCAGTACCGGCGCAGCCATTCACTGTCGCCGCTGATCTTCCACTCGCGGTAGAACTTCATCACCGTGCCCATCTGACCGTCCACACATGCGCGGAAAAACTGCCTGCGGCCGAACGGGATCGTACTGCGGAAGTGGGTGCGCCCGCTCTTCTCCAGATTATAGTCAAGTTCCGTCTCACGGACACTGCGCTCGAGCTCCGGAAAAAGGAACGGGAGCGCATAGGCGTAATTCCACACATGCTGGCACGTTCCCTCACAGCTACCATCCTGGCGGCTGACGCCCTCCCATCCGTAAAAGGTTCCGTCCTCCATACGCAGGCAGGTACTTGATTTCAGGATTGCCAGGTTCCCCTGTACGGCATCCAACACGCATTCCGGCAGTGTGGAAGAAAAAAGGGCATCGTGAAATCGCCGCGTTTCCTTATACAGG